>NZ_FOOK01000019.1 GCF_900113175.1 Planifilum fulgidum
CAGTGACCGTGGTTTCCAGTACACGTCCCATGACTACCATCACATGCTAGCTCAGTTTGGCCTCAGATCCAGCATGTCAAGAAGAGGCAATTGCTTGGACAATGCCCCAATCGAGAGCTTCTTCTCCCACTTAAAGACAGAAGCTCTCCAACACCATCATATCCAAGATACTGAGCAGGCTCAAATCCTAATTCAAAGGTATATTCGTTTTTACAACGAGGAGCGGCTTCAACTGAAATTAAACAAGCTGACGCCTGTAGAATACAGGCGTCAGCACGCCGCATAAGCCGGGTGTTTTTACGTGTCTACATTTTTGGGGCTTGACCACGTGGGCGCCGGGGGTTTTTGTTTCCGGAACCTGGGCGGGGGTGTGGTAAACTGGCGATAAAAAGGGAGCAGGAGAGGAGAAAACGGATGTACGACTTTGTGATCATCGGCGGGGGGATTGTGGGGATCTCCACGGCGTATCACCTGGTCTCCTCCGCTCCGGGGGCGAAGGTCCTGGTGTTGGAAAAGGAGCCCTCCCTCGGCCTGCACCAGACCGGCCGCAACAGCGGGGTGATTCATTCCGGCATCTACTATCGGCCGGGGAGTTTGAAGGCGCGTTTCGCCGTCGAGGGGAGCCGGGCGATGTACGCCTTTTGCAGGCGGCACGACATTCCCCACGAGCGGTGCGGAAAGGTGATCGTGGCGGTCAGGGAAGAGGAACGGCCGCAGCTGGAAGCCCTGTATCGCCGGGGAATCCAGAATGGCCTGCGGCTGAAAAAACTGACGCCGGAGGAGCTCAGGGAGAAAGAGCCCCACGTCCGGGGGCTGGAGGCCCTTTACGTTCCGGACACGGGGATCGTGGATTTCAGGCGGGTATTAAGGGTGCTGGCGGCGATGGCGGAGGAGAAGGGGGTCGAGATCCGGACCTCCGCCGGAGTGGAGGAGATCGAGGAACACCGGGAATGGACGGAGGTGCACACAAGCGGCGAAACGGTGCGGACGCGGTTTTTGATCAACTGCGCCGGGCTGTTCAGCGACCGGATCGCCCGGAGGGCCCGGGTTTCGCTTGATCTGAAAATCGTGCCCTTCCGCGGGGAGTATTACGAGCTTCGCCCGGAAAAGCGCCATCTGGTGAAAAACCTGATCTACCCCGTTCCCAATCCTTCCTTTCCGTTCCTCGGGGTGCATTTCACGCGCATGATCGACGGGACGGTGCACGTGGGGCCGAACGCGGTGTTGGCCCTGAAGCGGGAGGGGTACCGCAAGCGGGATATTTGCCTGCGGGACGCGCTGGAAGTCTTCGCCTATCCCGCCTTCTGGAAGATCGCTTTCCGGCACATGCCCGAGGGAATCGGGGAATTGGTCCGCTCCTTCAGCAAAGGGGCGATGGTCCGGTTGGTCCGGCGGTACCTTCCGGAAATAAACGGCGGCGACCTGATCCCCGCCCCGGCGGGGGTTCGCGCCCAGGCGCTGTCCAGGGACGGCCGGCTGCTGGACGATTTTGTGATCCTCCGGTCCAAGCGGGGAGTGCACGTCTGCAACGCCCCGTCGCCGGCGGCCACCGCTTCCCTCAGGATCGGATCCTATATTGCCGAACGGGTCCTCGAAGGCCCCTTCGAAAAATCGACGGGGTGAGGATGCATTCATCGTTTCTTTTTGCGGTTTCACCGGATGGCGGCCTGCAGCGGCAAGCGCCGTCTGTGCGGGAAGGGGAGGGAGCCGGCCGATCCGTGCAAGGTGGGATCTCGCCGGGGAAGGCGAAGAAAGGCACGGGGGCTTCCGGATTTGAGGCCGATTCTTGCGAGGGTTCTTTCATGCGGGTGACGGCCGGATGCCATCAATCAATCGGCCAGAAGAGAGCTTTCCGACTCACCGGGAAGTGATATGCTGGGAACAAAGGGCGCATGTTCCCGACGTTGTTTGGACGGCATTGAGGGGCGGAGAACCGGGTGGCGGTGGCTTCTCATCCAGTCATGAGGGGCTGCCCGGTTTTCATGGATTTTGTCATGATCAAAACGGAAGAGGATGCGAAGGCGCTTTGGTCGACGGAAGCGAGAACAAGGCACCAAAATCCAATAAATTCCGGAGGGGATTGGAAGGGCGATAAGAAAATTTGTCCAGGCGAATCGGTAAAGAATGCACCGGCGGCAAAAAATTGGGCTACAGAAGAAAAGCGAAAGGTTATGCCATGCTGGCCGAAAGGACACTATCCGATCCCAAGCAGTACGACGATCCACCGGATCTGACTTCAGAAGGGTCGATTGCCGGCTGGCGATGAGACCAGGCATTTCAGCCGATCGACTGAACCGGTCAAGAGAATTTTGGCAGATGATGCACCCACGACAGATAGGATCAAAACCCCTTGGGCGATTCAACCGAAAAGTACCGGCCGTATCTGTCAAATGACAAAAGGAACGGCGTTTCTGCCGCTATCTTGAACGGACTCACTGCAAACCCGATCCTTTGATACAGACGGGCTGTGTGTGAAGATTATAAAATTGCTGTTCTCAGAACGATGGACCAAAATAAAAAATCCGGCACGCGGCCGGTTCTATTCGTGCTTTTGATTTTGCAATTGGATTTGCATTTGTAACTTCGCTAAGCGTTTAAGGCGTTTTTCTTCTTTGTGATCTTTGACGATCAAGATTGCATGGATGGCTCCCGGAATCCACCCTAATATGCAAAGAATGATATTCAGTAGTGCCTGAAATGGTTTTCCCGTCAGTAAAATCGCAAGCGGCGGGCATACGATGGCCAAGAAGTACATGAGTATTCCTCCCACATGAAAACACTTTTTTAAAACGTGACCAATACATTCCCCGTTTTTTCTTCAGCTCACCCCTGATTTTTGCCATATATTCTGCCAAGCGTGCCCAAAAGAAGCACAAGGCGCTTCAAAATCAGTTAAATCAATATTGCCGGTCCGGATTGAGCCCCCTAATGCTACTTATCGGGATCGGGATATGGGTACGAGTTTGCCTTCCCGGATTTACCCGAACATGGGTTGAAAAAAGGTGGGGACAACAGCAAGCTGCAAAAAATCCACTCCTATCCATCATACCATCCATTTATGGATTCCGTCACAATGATTTTGCGCATTCTTCTCATATCCGTCCCGCTTATATGTGGGTTTTCCGGCGCACCATTTCTCTGATAAAACCGTTTCCTCCGGTGAGAGAAAGAGAGGCTTGCCGCGGCAACAAGCGTCGCAGCAAGCCTGTTTTTCCTTTTTCCCCGGGATGGTTCCCCGGGGCAGATAAGGATTGTGCTACTTCAGGCCCGCGGCGGGCTATCAGGCGCCCGGTTGGTTGGCGTGCCTGCGAAGGACATATTTCATCACTTTGCCCATGCTGTTTTTCGGCAGTTCCTTGACGAACTCCACTTCGTGCAGGCTATAGTCCGCCATATGCTTCCGCACGTGGGCGATGATCTCTTCTTCCGCGATTTGGGCGCCTTCCTTCAGGACCACATAGGCCCGGGCCAGCTCTCCCCACACCGGGTGCTTGACGCCGACGACGGCCGATTCCTCCACTTCTTCCAGCTGTTCGATCACCGATTCCACCTGGGCCGGGAACACCTTTTCCCCGCTGGTGATGATCATGTCCCGCAGGCGGTCCACGATATAGAGGAAGCCGTCTTCATCCATGTAGCCCACGTCGCGGGTGTGGTACCAACCGTTCCGGATCACCTCTTCCGTGGCCTCCGGGTTGTTCCAGTATCCGGCGAAGACGAGGGGACCCCGGCAAACCACTTCGCCGATTTCACCCGGCGGCAGGGCTTCGCCCGTGACGGGGTCGACGATTTTCATCTCGGTCGAGAAAACCGGTTTACCCGCGGAGCCGCAGGTTTCCATCCCCATCTCCGGCAGCCAGAAAGTGGCGGCTCCGGTAAATTCGGTGGCTCCGTATACCTGCACCACATGGAAGCCCCACTCGTGCATCCCGGAGATCAGGTGTTCCGGAACCCGGGATCCGCCGCAAACGATCATGCGGAGCGTCGGCGCCACGATGTCCTGGGTTTTCACGATCTCATACATGTAGCTGAGCATGGAGGGAACCGAAAACATGCCCGTGATCTGCTCGGATTCGATCAGATCCCAGATCTGCAGGGGATGAAATTGGGTGTTGAGCACCAGGGTGATTCCGCGGGCGAGTGCCGTGATGGTGAAAACCATCCCGCTGATGTGGAAGAGCGGGGTGACGAACAAGAAGCGGTCCCGATACCGCAGGTCGAGGGTCCGCACAATGGAGTTGCTTCCGCTGTCGAGGTTGGAGTGGGTGCAGACAACCCCCTTCGGGCGCCCGGTGGTGCCCGAGGTGTAGATGATCAGGGCGGGATCGCTTGCCTCCACGCTCGCCTCGGGTTCATCCGCCGGATACCCCTGGATCAGATGATCGAAGCCGGTGGTGTCTTCCCCGTTGGCGACCCGGATCTCCTGCTGGATGAAGGGGAGATTCCCCAGAAGCGGAGTCACCTGTTGGAAGTCGCCGTCGTAGAACAGGATCTTCGGCGTGCAATTTTCCAGTATGTACCGGATTTCATCCGTCTTTTGACGCCAGTTGATGGGCACGGCGACGGCGCCGATCTTGGCCGCGGCGAGATAGATGACCGGAAACGGGTGCAGATTTTTGCAGAGAATGGCGACCCGGTCTCCTTTTTGGATATTGTTCTGAAGAAGAAAATGGGCCACCCGGTTGACCGTCTCGTTGTATTCGCGGAACGTCAACCGCTTGGTCCGCGTCACCACCGCTTCCAGATCCGGTGACAACCGCACACGATGTCGAAGCAGATCTCCGATGACGCCGTTGGTCACATCCATCCCTCCATTTGAAGAAATCGCAACTCCCACCGTCTCATGTTAGTATATTTCGATAAAAATATAAAGAGGTTTTCAACAGAATTCTGGTTATTTTCTCTCATTATCCATTTCCCGATGAGAGTTTAATCTACACTTAAAAAAATGAAACCGGGAGTTGTCGGCGGAAGGGAAACATCGCGCCGATGAAGAAGCTTGCCGTGGGGGAGACCTTGGAAACAAACCGTGAGGGGGATGTGGGATGGAGCAGCTGGAACATTTGACGACGGAGAGGGAAAATGAGAAATCCGTCGGGTTGGATGAGATGAGCCCGCTGGAGATCGTCACCCTGATGAATGAGGAAGACCGGACCGTGGCCGAAGCGGTGAGACAGGTCCTTCCGGCCATTGCCGAGGCGGTGGAGGCGATCGCGGCATCCTTCAGGGCGGGAGGCCGGTTGATCTATGTGGGGGCCGGCACCAGCGGCCGGTTGGGCGTCTTGGATGCCTCCGAACTTCCTCCCACCTTCGGACTGGATCCTTCCCGGGCGATTGCCTTGATGGCGGGGGGAAGGGAAGCGGTGTTCCAGGCCAAGGAGGGGGCTGAAGATGACGCGGAAGCGGGGAGGCGGGACCTGCAGGGGATTCGCCTGGAGGCCCGGGATGCGGTCGTGGGGATCAGCGCCAGCGGCAGAACCCCTTATGTGGTCGGGGCGCTCCGGTACGCGAAGGAAATCGGCGCGAAGGCGATCTCCCTTTCCTGCAACCGGGGGTCGCGCATGAGCTCCGTCGCCGATGTGGCCATCGAAGTGGTGACGGGGCCGGAGGTGTTGACCGGTTCGACGCGGCTGAAGGCGGGGACCGCCCAGAAGATGGTGCTCAACATGCTGAGCACCGCCGCCATGGTCCGCTTGGGAAAAACCTACAAAAATTTGATGGTGGATGTGAAGCCCACCAATGAGAAACTGATGGATCGCGCTCGCCGGATCTTGATGAAGGCGACGGGGGTTTCCTACGAGGAGGCGGAGCGCGCGCTGAAGGCGGCGGACCATCAGGTGAAGGTGGCGCTGGTGATGATCCGGACCGGCGCCACGGCGGAGGAGGCCCGCGCCCGCCTGGAGGCCGCGGGCGGATTTGTCCGCGGCGCCGTGGAAGGGTGAGGCGCGCCGTTTTTCGGAGTCTCTTCCCCGATCTGCTTAAAGGGGAGACCGGTCCGCGGCGCATCGGCAGCGGGGCCCGCCGTCGGCGGGCCTTTTTTGTGGAGGGGTCGGCTTTCTGACAAGTGATCCGGAGGATGTCGGGCGGCTTTATGGGAGGCGGGAAAAACAAACGGAAAAAAGGAGGATGCTCCGCGGAGGCCAAGCCGAGCATCCCAGGGATGCGGTCGCGCCGGGGTTTTCTTTTGGAGCGGTTGTTGGGGGAATCGTCCTGACGGAAGAGGGGGGGGGATCGGAGTCGGAAGGCGAAGCGGGAGGGGCTTCCCGGGAGGATGGGCTTCGGTGCTGCCACCCGCCTGTTTGAAACCTTTGGGACATTTCTGCCGGGATGCGGGAGGGCGATCGGCTCCGGGCCGTTGCGGTGCGGTCGGCGGACCGGGCCGCATCGCCCTGGCCAATCCGGCGGAGGAATAGGAACCTTCGCCCCTTGACGCTTCTTCGACCCCTTCGTGACGGGGGATGCCGCCCGCCGCGAAGGAGGTTCCGGCCCGGGACTCGCCGGCGCCGAAAGCGTGGTGAACTCCGCGGCGGAGTGACTTGCGCGGAGCAGAGAGCGGGGGAAATCCGGATTCACATCCGGCTGCTCCTTTGCCCGTGCGAGTCCGAAGCAAGGGAAAAGGGAGGATGGACGCCGGCGATAGGGGGCGGGGAATCAGCCTTTCCGCGGCGGGACCGTCATCCCATCCTTGCATCCCTTATAATATCCAAATTTGTTTATTAAAATGGTTGACGGAGGTGACGGAGAGTGGTTCGGCTGTTGGTGTTGGGACTGCTGTCCAGAAAGCCCATGTCCGGGTACGAAATCCAGCAGTTTTTGCAGCTTTCCCATACCGAAAAGTGGGCGAACATTTTGCCGGGATCGATTTATCACGCGCTGAAGAAAATGGAGAAGGAAGAGCTGGTCGAAGTGCAGGCGGTGAAGCATACCGGCCACCGTTCAAAGGCCATTTACGGCATCACCCCGGCCGGGAAAGAGGAATATCGGCGTCGGCTGAAGGAGACGCTGCGCACCCCGTCGGTGGCTTTGCCCATCGCCTTTTACATTGCCCTGAGTTATCTGGACGATCTGCCCCGGGAGGAGGTGAAGGCCGCTCTGGATGAGCAGATCGCCAGGGTGGAAGCGGAGCGGAATCTGTGGTTGACGGGGAAAGCGGCCAAAGAAGAGGCATGGCCGTTGCCGGAGGTGATCCAGGCCGCCTTTGCGAGCGCCCGGGAGCATTTCGAGGTCCATTTGCGTTTTCTCCGCACCCTGCGGAGGCTTTTGGATACGGAGCCGAAGCCGCTTGTGGATTTTCCCTTGGATGAGATCGGGCGGGATTAGAAACTTGAGGAAGTGAGCGGAGGAGGCAGCGCCTGGAAGGGCCTTGCCTCCCGACGGGATGGGTTCGCGAAAAAGGATTGACGATGCAAAGGATGCTGTGTTATGATATACTCAACATTGAGTATTAAATATTGATTAAATAAGATTGACCAAACAAATGGAGGGGGAGAGAATATGGACCCCTTGATCCGGGCCCGCGGATTGGTGAAACGGTACGGCGGACGGACGGTGGTGAAGGGGATCGATCTCGACATTCACCCCAATGAGGTGGTGGCGCTCATCGGTCCCAACGGAGCGGGGAAGACCACGACCTTGGAGATGATCCTGGGACTGCGCCCTCCCGACGGGGGAAGCGTTGCCTATTGGTGTGAAGATCCCCGGAAACACCTGGGGGTCCAGCTGCAGGCCACGCCCTTCTTTCCGGCATTGACGGCCGCGGAGAATCTGCAGCTGATTGCGGCCTTTTACGGGATGCGGCTTCAGCCCGGAGAAATGAGGGACATACTGCAGCGGTGCGGGCTTGCGGAGGCGGAGCGCACCGAAGCGTCCCGTCTGTCCGGCGGACAACAGAAGCGGCTTGCCATCGCCATCGCCCTCGTTCACCGGCCGCAGGTCCTTTTCCTGGACGAACCGACGGCGGCGCTGGATCCCCGCGCGCGAAAGGAGATTCGCGACCTGATCCGCCGCTTGTCCCGATCCGGCACGACGATTGTTTTCACTTCCCATGACATGGAGGAGGTGGAAAAGCTGGCCGACCGGGTGATTCTGATCCACCGGGGAGAGATTCGGGCGGAGGGATCGCCGGAATCCCTGCCGCGACAGTACGGGGTCGGGAATTTGGAGGAGCTGTACCTCGAATTGACTGTTTAGCCTGCGTTCGGAGGGTGAAAGGGATGAACACGGCATTGCGGATTCTTTTGAAGAGCGCCTTGCGCGACCGGATTTCCCTGTTTTGGTCGGTGGTTTTTCCGGTGGGCCTGTTGATCGGGCTCGGGGTTGTCTTCGACTCGCCGGAATATCGCGGCCGGCTGCTGGCCGGGACGGCGGCGATGGGGGTGTTTTTCTGGGCGCTGTTCGGCATCGCCTTTGAAAACTTGTCCCATCGGAACCGGGGAGTTTACAAGTTACTCCGGGCGACTCCTTTTCCGACGGTCGCCTTTGTTTTAAGCCTGACGATCGCCCGGGCCCTGGTTGCCCTGTTGAGCGGCGCCGTTGTGGTCGCGACCGGAGCGATCGCCTTCGGCGTGGACGTCGGATGGGGAGAAAGCTTGCTGATGCTTCCGGTGCTGCTCGCCGGAACCTTCTGCTTTACCGGCCTCGGCTTTTTGGTGGCCAATCTGGCGGGAAACGAAGCCCAGGTGAGCATGATTTGCAACCTCTTTTCCCTGCCGATGCTCTTTGTCAGCGAAGCCTTTTATTCGCTGGACGGATCGCCCCGCTGGTTGCAGGAGCTGAGTCGGTTTTTGCCCTTTTCCCATTTTGTGGACGCTTTCCGCCACTCGCTGGAAGGCGATGCGTCGGGAATCGTCCTGCCGATCCTGATTCTGTTGGCGTTCGCCGTCCTGTTTTTGGTACTGGCGGTGGTCACCTTTCGCTGGGATGCGGAGGGGGGGAAGATGCTGGCCGGTCGGATGAAGCCGTGACGGGAAAAAGCAAAGGCTTCGGAATCGTCCTTTCCGAAGCCTTTTTTCTCAAGCGGGGTTTTACGCATTTTCCTTCAGGGCGTTTTTCATCCATTCCTTTCCTTCGGTGAAGCGGGAGATGAGCATGCTGGCCACGGTGTCGCCGGAGGCGTTGACCATGGTGGCCGGCGGATCGACCAGGGTTCCGATGACGGCCAGGATGGGCAGGGCCTCGACCGGGAACCCGTACATGGTGACGATCAGCATTTCGCCGATGAAGCCGCCGCCGGTCACCCCGGACATCACGACCCCGCTGAGGACGGCGATCAGGATGGCGGTTAAATAGGTGTCGATCCCCTCAAAGGGGATGTTGAACAGGCCGAACAGAAAAGAGATTTTCAGGATGGCGCTGATGCAGGAGCCGTCCATGTGGATGGTGGCACCCAGCGGAATCACCACGTCCCTTACATCCTTTTTGATGCCCAGCTTGGCCGCGGCGGTCAGGTTGGCGGGGATGGTGGCCACGCTGCTGCCGGTGGCCAGCGCCGTCACCGCCGGAGAGGGGATTACGCTCCAGAAGCGGCGGACGCCCTTTCCTCCTCCGGCCAGGAAGGCGTAAAGGGTGAAGAAAACGATGAAATACAAGAGGGCCACCGGATAGTAGACGGCGACCGCCCGGGCGTAGGAACCGACCAGCTGCGGGCCGAATTCCCCCACCAGCGCGGCGAAATAGGCGCCCAGGCCGATGGGGGCGTACCACAGAATGATCCCCACCAGCTTGATCAACACCTCGGACAGGGCAGACAAGCCCCGGGCCACCATCTCCCCCTTTTCTCCCGCCTGACTGACTGCGATCCCGAAGAGGGCGGCCATCAGGATCAGCGCCAGCATTCGTTCCTTGGACAAGAGATCCCGGAAGTCGGGAGCCGTCACCGTCTGGACCAGCTGTTCGCCCAGGGTGATCTCCGCCTGCTCTTCCGGCTCCTCCAGCGCGATGTTCACTCCCTCCGCCGGGTTGAACATTTTCACGGCTCCCAGCATCAACAGGGAAGAGACGACGCCGGTGACAACAAAAATGAGGAGCATCCAGCCCACGATTTTGCCCAGCCGCTTCAGGCTGGACATGTTGGCGATCGAACTGCTGATGGTGACGAACACCAGAGGCACCACGATCACGAACATGAGGTTCAGAAAAATATCCCCCAGGGGTTTCAGCACCGCCGATTTGGGCCCCAGGACGAAGCCGATCACGCTGCCCAGAGCGATGGCGGCCAGCAGGATGAGGGGAAATCGATAAGCACGCAGGAAAGCCATCGCGGATGATTCCTCCTTCGCATTCAATCATACCCGAAGAACGGCCCGCGCACCGCGTTTGTTTCATCCCGTTTTTTACAGCCCATCCCGGGAGGGCGTTCGTCCGGGAAGCGGAAGATGAAACCGAACAGGATGGCCGGAAGATCGGTCGGGAATCTCCCGCCAGGGTCGGGCCTTCCGGGCCTCCGGTGCCGCAAGGGAGACGGGATGACCAGACCGGCGGAGATTTGCTTCCCTGCTTTTTCCGCGCCGGTGCGGGACAGGCCGGCGGGATGAAGCGGGAGAAGGCGAAAATCCCGGAGATTCCGATGAAGGCCATCCCAAAGCCGATCCGGCCGGGCCGGGTGCGGCCGACCGAGCAACCCGTAATTGGCAGGGTGGCGGGGGAGCGATGGGAATGCGCCGGGATGCGGTTGGATGGGAGCCCCGGAAGGCGTGTCTCCCCTTCGTTAGGGGCGTGCCTCCTTTTGCAAGCGGCGGGCGGCCATCTTTTCGGCAAGCGCCGGTTCCGGCGCCCGCCCGGCGGAAAGGGGCCTTTTTTATCCTTTCCGCGCGGAAACGTTTGATGGCCCTCCGCCTCTCAAATCCGGCAAAAAAGCGCCGCGGCTTGTCGTCTTGGCGCCGTCCATCCGGTAAAATGGAGGTGGATGAGGGGAGCAGTGCAGGGGAAGGGGACTGAGAGCGTTGTACAGCGTGTATTCCAACGACCGGTTGTTCGCTGTCGTCGATCTCATGGAGGGAATCGAGGGAAGCCGATTTGAGATCCTCGAGTACAAGGAAGTGAAGAAAAGCGGGACCCCTTTGCGTCAAATTCGGATTGTTCTGAATGAAGGGGAGGCCCGGTCTGCGGAGGGGGCGCTCCAGTTTTTCAAGGGAAACCTCGCCGTGAAGACCAAACCGGGGGAAGGAGGGACCGCCTCCGAAATCCTGCGGAAGGCGATGACCGGAATCTTGGCGAATGAATCGCTGGTGAAGCAGCCCCTCATGCTTCCCGTCTACAGCGGGGAGGGCGAAATCTATCTGAAACCGTCCTATCATCACTATCAGCTTCTCTGGTTGGAGCGGGAGGAGATTGTCGTCGACGAAGACGTGTTTGTCGCCTGTGACACGACGGTCGGCGTCAGCCCCGTCCGGATCAAGCTTCCCGCTTCGGACGAAAAAGAGGAGAAAGAACTCCTGCAGGTGAAACTGTCCGGCACCGGCGCCTGTGTGCTCCGGTTGCCCGTTTCTCCGCAGGAGATCATGTGCCTGCCCATGGCCGGGGAAAAAATGCAGCTGGAAGGCGCCTATGCCTTTCTGCGGCGGGGGGCCGTCCAGCTCAGTGTGACCGGCAAGGAAAAGGATTCCCTCACTTATCACTTTTCCGGTACCGGCGAGGTGTGGGTCGCCCCCACCAAGGACGTTCGGTGAAAACGGCCGGCCGGAACGGGGGAATAATGGAAAGGGGCTGTGGAGCCAAACCCGGCAAGGGAGGATCATGGATGAGAATCAAAGTGACCAGCGTTTTTGTGGACGACCAGGAGAAGGCCCTTCGGTTTTACACGGAGGTTTTGGGCTTTGTGAAGAAACGGGACCTTCCGGCGGGAGGGGCCCGGTGGCTGACGGTGGTTTCACCCGAAGGGCCCGACGATCTCGAATTGCTGCTGGAACCGAACTGGAATCCCGCCGTCCAAATCAACGGCCGGCCCGCCGCCGCGGTGTTCCAGAGAACTCTCTACGAGGCGGGAATCCCTTGCACCGTGTTTTATGTGGAGAATCTGCAGAAGGAGTGCGAGCGGCTGAAGAAACGGGGGGTCACCTTCGCCGTGGAACCCGTCAAAACCGAAGGGGGGTACCAAGCCGTCATCGATGACACCTGCGGCAACCTCATCATGCTTTTCCAGGAGGAGGTGAGCGGATAAGAACCGGGTGAGGGCGCCTGCCACAACCGCCCCGTCGATTTTGACAGCGTATTGACAGTCCCGGGCCCGATTGATTATCATGAACAGAAACAGCTGCGGGAAGGAAAGCGCCCCGCTTCGGGAGAACGGACAACTTCATATTTGAGAGCGCTCTTATCGAGAGAGGCGGAGGGACTGGCCCGATGAAGCCCGGCAACCTATCGGAAGGGATTCCGATGTGGTGCCAATTCCTGCAGAGAGTCTATCTCTGGGAGATGAGAGTGTGGACCTTCGCCCAACCTTTCATCCGTCAGAGATGGAAGGTTATTTTTTTGCAAAGGATGATGGCCGATGGAGAAGCACCCCTTGGTTCGACGCATGGAGGAGAAAATCCTGATCCTGGACGGCGCGATGGGCACGATGCTCCAGCAGGCGGGACTTTCCGCCGGCGATTTCGGCGGGGAGGCGCTGGAGGGATGCAACGAGGCGCTCAATTTGACCCGGCCGGACCTGATCCGAAGGATTCACGAGGCTTACCTGGAGGCCGGGGCGGATCTGATCGAAACCAACACCTTCGGGGCGACGCGGATTGTGCTGGAGGAGTACGGACTCGGGGAGCGGGCGGAGGAGATCAACCGGAGGGCGGCCCGGCTGGCGGTGGATGCCGCCCGCCGGTGGTCGACGCCGGAGCAGCCCCGCTTCGTCCTGGGCGCGATGGGGCCGACGACCAAGACCCTTTCCCTGACCGGCGGCGTCACCTTTGAACAGCTGGTCGACGCTTACCGGGAGCAGGCCCGGGGATTGCTTCTGGGAGGCGTGGACGCGCTGCTTTTGGAGACGGCCCAGGACACCCTCAACGTGAAGGCGGGGGGCATCGGGATTCGCCGGGCCTTCGAGGAATTGGGGAAGGAGGTGCCCCTCCTCATTTCCGGGACGATCGAACCGATGGGAACGATGCTGGCCGGTCAAAACATCGAAGCCTTTTATCTGTCGGTGGAGCACTTGCGGCCGGTGGCCGTCGGCCTCAATTGCGCCACCGGTCCGGAGTTCATGCGGGATCATCTCCGGACCCTGTCCGGGCTGGCCCGGTGCGCGGTCAGTTGTTACCCCAACGCGGGTTTGCCGGACGAAGAGGGGCGGTATCACGAGACGCCTTCGTCGCTGGCGGCGAAGATGGCCGCTTTCGCCGATGCCGGTTGGCTCAACATCGCCGGGGGCTGCTGCGGGACGACGCCGGGGCACATCCGCGCCCTGGCGGAGGCCCTGCGGGGGAAGAGGCCCAGGCGGCCGGTTTCATCCCATCCGCCGGGGGTTTCGGGGGTGGAGGCGGTCTTCCTGGAGGAGAAGAGCCGCCCCCTCCTCGTCGGCGAACGGACCAACGTGATCGGATCGCGCCAATTTCGGGAGCTGATCGCCGCCGGCCGGTATGAGGAGGCGGCGGAGATCGCCCGCCGGCAGGTGAAGGGCGGCGCCCAGATCATCGACGTCTGCCTGGCCGATCCGGACCGGGACGAGCTGGAAGACATGGAACGGTTTCTCGAACATGCGGTGAAAAGGGTGAAAGTCCCCCTGATGATCGATTCCACGGATCCGGCGGTGGTGGAACGGGCCCTCACCCATTCCCAGGGGAAGGCGATCATCAATTCGATCAATTTGGAAGAGGGGGAAGAGCGCTTCGCCGCGGTGGTTCCCCTCCTGCGCCGGTATGGGGCGGCGGTGGTCGTCGGGACGATCGACGAAGGGGGGATGGCCGTCGATCGGGAGCGGAAACTGGCGGTGGCCCGCCGTTCTTACGAATTGTTGACGGAGAAATACAAGGTGGCGCCCGAGGACATCATCTTCGATCCTTTGGTGTTTCCGGTGGGAACCGGTGACGAAGCCTACATCGGCTCCGCCCGGGAGACGGTGGAGGCCATCCGGCTGATCAAAGAAGCTTTTCCCCGCTCCGCCACCATCCTGGGCATTTCCAACGTTTCCTTCGGCTTGCCTCCCGCGGGCCGGGAGGTGCTGAACGCCGTCTTTCTCTACCACGCCACGAAGGCGGGGTTGGATTATGCCATCGTCAATACGGAGAGGCTGAAGCGCTACGCGTCGATCCCCCCGGAGGAAGTGCGGCTCGCCGAGAGGCTCCTTTTCGGGACAACCCGGGAAAACTACGAGGCGGTATTAGGCGAATTCACCCAATTCTACCGGCGGAAGAAAGAGGAGAAGGCGGAGCCGGCGCACCGCCTTCCCCTGGAGGAGCGGTTGGCCCGGTATGTGGTGGAGGGTTCCAAGGACGGGCTGTTCGATGATCTGAAGGAGGCGCTGGGCCGGTACGATCCCCTGGAGATCATCAACGGGCCGTTGATGAAGGGGATGGACGAGGTGGGCCGCCTCTTCAACGACAACCAATTGATCGTCGCCGAGGTGCTGCAGAGCGCCGAGGTGATGAAGGCGGCCGTATCCTTCCTGGAACCCCACATGGAAAAGGCGGACACCCATTCGAGGGGAAAGATTCTCCTGGCCACGGTGAAGGGGGATGTCCACGACATCGGAAAAAATCTCGTGGACATCATCTTGTCCAACAACGGTTACGAGGTGGTCAATCTCGGGATCAAGGTGGCTCCGGAGCAGTTGATCGAGGCCTGCCGCCGGGAGAAACCGGACGCCATCGGCCTCTCCGGACTCCTGGTCAAGTCGGCCCAGCAGATGGTGGTGACGGCCCAGGATCTGAAGGCGGCGGGCATCGAGGTTCCCATCCTGGTTGGCGGGGCCGCCCTCACCCGCAAGTTCACGGAGACGAAAATCGCCCCGGAATATTCCGGGATCGTCCTCTACGCCAAGGACGCGATGGAGGGCTTGGAGCTTGCCAACCGGTTGATGGACGGCGAGGAGCGGCTAAAGCTGGCGGGCGAGCTCGGGAGGAGGCGGGAGCGCGCCTCGGGGCGCACCGGCGGAGGAAGCGGCGGCCCGACCGCTTTCGGGGCGGAGGGACGCTCTTCCGTCCGGCGGGACGTCCCGGTGTTCGAACCGCCGGATTTTGAGCGGCACATCCTGCGGGAGGTTTCCATCGATCATCTTCGCCCCTATCTGAACGAACAGATGCTTCTGGGCAAGCACCTGGGCCTCCGGGGCGACGTGGAAAAGCTCCTTGCCAAGGGAGACCGGAAAGCCCTCCGGCTGAAGGAAGAAGTGGACGCCTTCCTTTCGGAAGCCCAGGAAAAGGGCTGGATCCGGCCCCGGGGGATGTACCGCTTTTTCCCCGCCCAGGGGGAAGGGAACGACATCCTCATCTATGATCCCCGGGAGCCGGCGCGGGTGCTGGAACGGTTTTCGTTCCCCCGGCAGAAAAAGGAGCCGTACCTCTGTCTGGCGGACTTTCTCCGACCGGTCGGGTCCGGGGAAATGGATGCGGTGGGCTTCCTGGTGGTGACGGCGGGTGCGGGGATCCGGGAGCGGGCCGAGCGTTGGAAGGAGCGCGGCGATTACTTCCGGTCCCACCTGCTTCAGGCGGCGGCCCTGGAATTGGCGGAGGCCTTCGCCGAACGGCTCCATCAGATCATGCGGGAACGGTGGGGATTTCCGGATCCGCCGGAAATGACGATGAAACAGCGGTTCGCCGCCCGGTACCAGGGAATCCGCGTTTCCTTCGGCTATCCCGCCTGCCCGGATCTGGAGGATCAGGTAAAGCTGTTCCGGCTGATGGAGCCGGAGGCGATCGGCGTCCGGCTGACGGAGGGGTACATGATGGAACCGGAAGCGTCGGTGTCGGCGATGGTTTTTTCCCATCCCGAGGCCCGTTATTTCAGCGTGTTGTGATTTGTGACGCCCGAAAGATGCGGAATTCGCACTTTGCCTGCGGCCGGGGGCTGTGAACGCTTTGGCCTGTGAAGGAAAGGTCGCGGCACAGCTCCTGCCTGGACACCTTTAAAAAAACGAGGGGGGAGACCGGTGGGGGAGAAGCGATGTCTGAAGGAACACCTCAAGGAGCATCTGCTTGTCGGGGACGGGGCGATGGCCACCTATTTGTACCAGCAGGGAGTGCCGGTCGGTCTTTGCTATGAAGAACTGTGCCTGACCCGGCCGGACCTGATCCGGGAAGTGCACCGGGCGTACTTCGAGGCGGGAGCCCGGTTTCTGGAAACCAACACCTACGGGGCCAACCGGGAACGGCTCGCCCGTTACGGCCTGGAGGGGAAAGTGACCCGGATCAACCGCGCCGCCGTCACCCTGGCCCGGGAAGTGGCGGGGACGGAAGCCTTCGTGGCGGGGGCGATCGGCTCGATCCTGGCGGGGCGGGTCCCGCGCTACGACGAGGATGAATACCGGGACATGTACGAAGAGCAGGCGACGGCCCTGCTCCATGCCGGAGCGGACGCCATTCTGCTGGAAACCTTTCTGGACCTGGAGGAGCTGCTGCTGGCGGTGGAGGTGATTCGTCCCCTGACGGAGGCTCCCCTCATCGCCCAACTGGCCCTGATCGAGGTGGGAAGGACCCGGGACGGCTACCCGCTGACGGAAGCCTTTCGACGGCTGAAGGAGGCCGGCGTCGACGGAGTGGGTCTCAATTGCCGGCTGGGGCCTGCGGAGTGCCTTCGTTCCCTGGAGCAGGCGGTGGTGCCGGAGGGCCTTTACTTGTCCGCCTTTCCCAACGCCGGCCGCCTGGGGATCACCGACGGCGAGTACCGCTACAAGTCGTCGCCGGAGTATTTCCGGGAGAGCGCCCTGAGGCTGCGGGAGCAGGGGGTTCGCCTGATCGGCGGCTGCTGCGGGACGACGCCGCGGCACATCCGGGCGATGGCCGAAGCCCTGAAAGGGCTTTCCCCCCTGCCTCGGATCAATCCGGAGGATGCTTCCCCCGAAGGGGAGTCCGTCTCCCTCGCGGTTCAGCCGCCCCGGAAAGATCCGGCCATCACCGAAAAGGTAAGGACCGGCCGGACGGTGATTGTCGAATACGATCCTCCCCGCGATCTGGATATCGACCGCTTTCTTCACGGCGCGGCCCGGTTGAAGGAGGCCGGAGCCGACGCGATCACCCTGGCGGACAATTCGATGGCGACGGCCCGGATGAGCAACATGGCCCTCGGAGCCATATTGAAATCCCGGGGCATCGAGCCCCTGGTTCACATCACCTGCCGGGACCGCAACCTGATCGGGCAACAGTCCCATCTGATGGGGCTGTGGGCGCTGGGGATCGACCAGGTGCTGGTGGTGACCGGGGATCCGACGCGGATCGGCGACCTGCCGGGGGCCAGTTCCGTCTACGATGTCTCCTCCTTCGACCTGATCCGGATGGTGAAGCAACTGAACGAGGGGATCTCCTTTTCCGGAAAACCCCTCAAACAGCGGGCCCGTTTCGTGGTCGGGGCCGCCTTCAATCCCCACGTGCACAATCTGGAGGCCGCCGTCCGCCGGTTGGAGAAAAAGGTGGAGGCCGGGGCCGATTTCGTCATGACCCAGCCGGTGTACGACCCCGAAACCATCAGGCGGATTCATGAGGCGACCCGGCATGTCGGCATTCCCGTCTTCCTCGGGATCATGCCCCTTACCGGGTTTCGGAACGCCCTTTTTCTGCACAACGAGGTGCCGGGCATCAAAATCGCCCCGGAAGTCATGGAGCGGCTGCGCCGGTGCCGGGACAAGGAGGAGGGCCGCCGGGAAGGGGTGGCCATCGCCCGGGAGCTGGTGGACGCGGCTCTGGAATACTTCCAGGGAATCTATTTGATCACCCCTTTCTTCCACTGGCGGATGACCGCCGAATTGACCCGTCACATCCGGGAGCGGGACAGGCGGCATGCGGCAGTGGGGGAGTGAGGCAGCGGGGAGGCGATGTTTTCGGGCGGGCTCTGCCGTGTGGAGCCGGGACGGAAAATCGCCCCCCCAAAATTTTGAGATTGGTCGTAGGCATCCGGACGGCTCCGTCCGGATTTTTTTGGTTTTGCTCCGGTGGTGGGATGGCTCCGTCTTCTGCCTCCGCCGGAGACAAAGGGCCGGTGTTTCTCTTTACAGCGCTTCGGTGAAGCAGATCAGCATTCTTTTCATCGGGTACCGGAAAAGGGTTGTTCCCCTTGATGCCGAAGGTTTTTTAAAGATGATGCCTTTACCGGTGGAGAGGACGGAACAACATGGAGATCTTGCGGGTCAAGCTGGAGCGGGCGGGTTACGCCCGGGGGCGGGAGATATTGCGCGATGTGGCGTTCTCCCTGCGCTCCGGGGAGATGGTGGGGCTGATCGGACCCAACGGCGCCGGAAAAAGCACCGCCATCAAAGCCATTCTGGGTTTTCTCGGACACGTGGAGGGACGGGTGCACCTTAAGGAGGGATGCCGATACGGTTACATCCCCGAACACCCGGTCTTTTACGAAGACCTGACCGTGTGGGAACATCTCGAGCTGGCCGCCTCCGTCTGGGGCATGCCGCGGGCGGCCTTTGAAGGGAGGGCTCTGGAGCTTTTGGAGCGGTTTCAACTCAAGGAGGCGAGGCATCATCTTCCCCGGTCCCTTTCCAAGGGGATGCAGCAGAAGCTGATGATTGTGGCGGGCTTCCTGCTGCAACCCGACCTCTATGTGGTGGACGAGCCCTTTATCGGACTGGATCCGCGGGCGACAAAGACGCTGCTTCAGCTGCTTGAGGAGGAGCGGGGGCGGGGGGCGGCCGTCCTGCTCTCCACGCACGTTCTGGACACGGCGGAAAAAATCTGCGATTCCTTCCTCTTGCTCCATCAGGGGCGGTGCGTCGCCCAGGGGAGCCTGAATCGGCTTCGACGGCAAATCGGGCGGGAGGGCGCCTCGCTGATGGACTGTTTTGAAGCATTCACCTCGGTTTAAGGAGGATGGATCGTGACGCCGCGCCGCTGGTTTTTCAACAGGTGGAAAGCGGATCTGAGATTTCAATTTCGCGTCTTCAGCACCGTGGTCGATTGGACGGTGGCCTTGTATGTGGTGGTTCCCGGGCTGATCCTGCTTGTCGAGCGGTACGCCGCCTGGTGGAGGGGAGAAGCGGCATGGACGGCGGAGGTACCGTCGCCTTTGCTTTGGACGGCCGCTTTCCTGTTTGCCTGGTCCGGACCTTTCCGCCTGTATCTGGAACCGGCGGACCAGCTCTTTATGTGGCAGCGTTCGGACTGGATGAAAACATTCATCCTTGCGGGCCTCTGGTTCGGCTGGGGAAAGCGAGCCCTGGAAAGCTTTTTGTTATTGGTTCTGATGGCACCCTTTCTGCGTTACAAGATCGATTTCTCGTTGCCTTCGCTGGTGGGAATCTGGCTTTTCCTGTGGCAGGCCAAGGCGTGTTTGGCCATTGTCCGGAGATTTTTGGCCGGGATGGGCGGCATGCTGCTCAAGGGGCTGATGAACGGATTGATCCTTGGCCTTGGCGGGGCCGCTTTTGTGTGGATCGGAAATCACGCCCATCCCTTTGGGTTTTACGCGGGAGCGGCGTCCCTCGCGGGATGCTGGAGCCTGCTGGCGTGGCTTAGAAGCCGGCAGAAAGGGGCTTTTTTCCCGGAAATCGACTATGAGCGGGCCCAGCGGTTGCGGTGGGCCGCCCTCCTTTTGCAGACGTCGGGGGTGGTGCATCGGAGATTGGGGGTCAGGAAGCGGCCCTGGCTGTTTCCCCGCTCAAATTCCCTCTTTCGCCGGCGGACCGCTTCCCACATCGTGGCGGAGGCGGCGATCAAATCGTTTCTTCGCAGCGGTCAGCAGATGATTCCATATTTCCAATTTGTCGCGGTTTGCGCCTTCGCCCTCCTGGTGACCCCGCCCCTTTTGCGGTGGGGATGCTGGATTTTGTTTTCCTTTCTGTTTTTCCTGTGGGGGCGTTCCGTTTGGAGGGAGTGGCGCTTCTCCAACGGGATGTTCGATGTCTGGTCGCAATCGGGTTTTCCGGCCCGCGCCGCTTGTCAAAAAGCCGTTTTCGTTCTTCAGCAGATCGGGTTTCTTCCGTTGTCCGCCGTCATGGGAGCCGTCACCTTCGGAGCGTGGGGGGCGGTATGGATGCTTCCTGCCGGTTGGGCGCTCTCCCATGTTGCCGTTTTCCTGTTTTTCCGCCTGGCCCCTCATCTTTAGCGCCGGGAGGGAAAGAGCCGCG
This sequence comes from Planifilum fulgidum, assembly GCF_900113175.1. Lineage (NCBI taxonomy): Bacteria > Bacillati > Bacillota > Bacilli > Caryophanales > Thermoactinomycetaceae > Planifilum > Planifilum fulgidum. The sequence goes on from NZ_FOOK01000019.1 coordinate 20,207, forward strand.
CTTCAAGGCTCTTGCTGGGACATGAAAGGCCCGGCTTTCACTGGAAAACCGGGCCGACCCGCTTTTATCTTTTCTTGGAAAGCAGGAGAGAGATTTCTTCTCCGTAAAGGACCGCCAGCATTCGCTTTCCGTCCTTTTCAAAGACGTGCAGTCGCCCCATTTGATCCACCTGCTTCCATCCCCGCTTTTCGATTTCCTGAAGATATTGCCCAAACTGCTTTCCGCTGAGGGGAGGCCAGATTTCATAAAAGGTCCATCCTTTGTTCGCATGGGGTTTCTCCACTCTTTCGCTTCGGGCCGGAATCGGAAAATCGGGATCCACCTCCGACGGTTTCAAGGCCAGAGAAGGATCGGAGAAAATCATATAGAGGAAGAAGCCCAGGAGGATCACCGCAAGGGCGATCAGAAGCATTCCTTTCCACTTCAAGGATATCCTCCCTTTCTGCGAAAACTGCGCTGCCGTCCGGGGGCTGTGTGAGATGCTCCCATCATCCGGACGATTTGAGCGGAATCATACCGGTTTTCCTGCTTCAGACCTTCGATGACCCGTTTCCGCCGTTCCGGTTTCTTTTTTCCCCTGGATCCCGGTGATTTCGATACAAAATCCGATCCCGGCTTTCATCCGGGAGGGCCAGGTCCGATCCCCATTGTTGGGGATCCCGTTGGTTTCCGGCGAAAAAGCCCGAAGAAGACGACCGCCGTTCCGAAGCAGAGGAGGGCCGGTCCGCGCCTAAATCTTGCACTTCCCAAAACGAAGGCTTTATCTGATACGCCGAGGGCGACGGAAGAGGAATGGACTCAAAGGGATGAGTCCCGACGATGTTTTTGTCGCCGGCCGTTGTTCGGCTCCCACGCATGATCGAGCTGCACCGAGGATACCTGAAGCCCCGGGGGAATCTGTTTCCGAGGCGCACCGGCCGGGGATGACGGAATTTGCGACGGTGATGTCCGGTTGTTTGGCGGTGGTGGTGGACGGCGAAACCTGTCGCCTGGAGCAATACGATTCCATTGCAGGGGGGGCGTCCGCACCCAGAACTCCAGCTCTTCTTCTTCCCTGACGATCATGCATATTTCCTACAGCCGGCTTTGAACGGGATGGGTCTTTATGCAGGGAATGCGCCTCGGCCGAGAAAAAAGGGACTGCCGCTTTTGCGGCCGTCCCGCGCCGCTTCGTCTTTTCCGGTTCGTGGCGAGGCGGCTGAAGTTTTTTCGCGATGCTTCGGGGCGGGCAGGCCTCCGGACCGTCAAATTTCACTGTACAAAGAGAAAAATATATAGTATATGTGGTATAGGCGCTACCGATCTCCCGAAGAGCAGGCAACCCGTGCGAGGACGAGCAGCATGAGGGGGGTTGTGTCGATGTTCAGCCGGGCTGTGGAGAACGCTTCGGGAATATTGCTTCTGATGTCGCTTTTGGGATCCTTGGTGCTGATGGCCTTATACATTCGGGAACGCGGAAAAAACCAATCTGACTGATCTGTTCATGGATCGGCCTCACCTGCGGAATTTTGGGTGGGGTTTTTTATTTGTCCCTACGGTTGAAAGAATTTCAAGGGGTCGACCGGCATCCGGTTTTTTCGCACGGTGAAATGGAGATGGGGACCCGTGGAGAAGCCGGTGCTTCCCACGGCGCCGATGATTTGTCCTCCCTTGACGTGTTCCCCCCGGCGGACTTCGATGGAGGAAAGGTGTCCGTACAAGAGTTCAATCCCGTCCACCGTTTCCAGGATCACCGTGTTGCCGTACCCGCCCAGCTTTCCGGCGAAGCGGACGACGCCCCCCGTTGCGGCGATCACCGGTTTGCCCGTCGCGGCGGGGATGTCGATCCCGTCGTGGAAGCGGCGGGTTTTCAATATCGGATGGATTCGGTAACCGAATCCGGAGGAAATGCTTTCCGGGCCCGTTCCCGGCAACGGCCACTGAAAGGGGAAGGCGGCGGCGAAGGTCGGATTTTCCGTTTGGTCCAAATACCCTTCGGCGATCCGGAGGACGTCTTCCACGTACCAGGAGGCGTGATTGTAGTGCCACAGGGCCTTTTCCAGATCCTCCTGTCCTCCGTGATCCCTCAGGTACCGGGCCGCCGCGTGGGCGGCATCCTCCACATCCCAGGGATCGGCTTTCCCGTCGCCGTTTCCGTCGACGCCATAGGCTTCCCAGGTCGAGGGCAGAAACTGAAAGGGGCCGATCGCACCCTTGCTCGAGATCATGTTTTTCCGCTCCGGATCCCCCGGGCGGGTGGTCTTGCCGAAATTGGTTTCCCGCTTGTGGATGGCGGCGAGGACATTCCACGGGATCCCGTATTTCGCTCCCGCTTCCTGATAGATGTCCAGAAATTCGGAGGGAATCTGTTTTAAGGCCTGTTTGTTCGGCTTTCCCGCCACGTGGTGGATGGGGTCCCGGTTGATGCCCATGACGAGCAGCACCGTCAGGAGGACGACGGAAAGGGTGATCAGCAGAAACGACAACAGGGAATACAGAAGCCATCGTCCGGCGACACTCACCGGAAGCCCTCCTCCCTTCGCCACACGATCCAGCGTTTTCCGTCCTTTTTCATCGAGAACCACAGATGAAGCTCCTCGCCGTCTTCGGTCACCACCACCGCCTGGAAGCTGAGCCCCCCTTCGAGCAGGGGGGGTTCCACCGGCCACAGGGTCAACTCCCGGATGTTTCTCGGTTCGTCCACTTTCATCGATTCCCGGATTGCCTCGTAATAACTCCGGGACACGTAGGGCCGGACCGCATTGGCCACGGCTTCCGGTGAATCGCCTTCGGGCATCGTGACAATCCTTCGGACGAACTTTTCGGCCACCCGCTCCGCCTGCCGCCGCTCTTCTTCCGGGATCGGCCGGGGCGTGTCATCGTCTGCGGCCGGGGGCTCTTCTTCGGCGCCGGATCCGGGAATCGCGCCCGACGCCGCGCTTTCGGCGGAAGCCGGTTCCTTTTCGGGGGGGACGGGGGATGCCGCCCGCTCCTTGATCCAGCGGCTCACCCCCACGATGGAGAAGACCACGATGAGCCAGATGGCCAAGGAAATCACGAACAGGCGCCGATAGGAACGGGACGGGCGTCGGAAGGAAGCATTTCGCTTCATCGGCCCTTCCATCCTTTGAGGTTCACTTTTCCGTTTCGGTACGCCGGTCGGATCCGATCCCTGGCCGAAGGATTCACCCGTCCCCGGATATCGCTATCCGGGGAGATCAGCTGGCGGTTCCGCAGCCGCCCGCTGGCCGGCGCCTTATGGGAGGCAAAGGCGGAAAAGGCATGGGAAGGGGCCTTGGCCGGTGCTTGCGGCGGTTTGGGCACCCGGGCGCGGAGGGGGCGGGAGGCATTCGGCCCGGCGCCTTTCGGGGATTGGGACGCCGCTCCCCCGAAGATGCGCTGCAGGTATCCCCGCTGCGCGCCGCCGGAGCTTTTGATTCCGGAACCCGCTTCCGGCCGCCTTTTTTTCCATTCGAAGGTCCGATCCACCACCCGCTGCACCGATTCGCCCGTCTTTTCCTGAACCACCTTGAAGGGCTGGGCCGGGATGTTCCGGATGACGTGGCCGGGAGCCCCGAAGGGAGCTTTGAAAAATTGAATCACCCGGTCCCTCACCGGTTTCCAGGCCAAAACCCCCACCAGCAGGAGCTGGGGAACCAGACCGCCCAGGAGCCAGCCGTATTCATCCACGAAGGACCACATCTTGGTGGAGAGCAGCATGTACATGCTGACGAGGAAGGCCGCCACGATGCCGTAAAGTCCGGTTTTCAGCCATTCCTTGATCCAGTTGAAGACCGCGAAAACCCCGGCTCCGGGCAACACGCCGAAAAGGAAGACAAAGGGGGCCATCGCCGAGGTGATCAGAAAGAGCATTTTCGTGACGAAGACGAACAGGGAAAGGACGAGATAAAAAAACCCGAAGATCAGAATGGCCAGCCCGTTCAAAAAGGTGACCGCCGTTCGCCCGATCAGGCCGGACCAACTGGTCATGGACGGATAACGGGGATTGTCCCCTTCGGTCCAGGATTTGACCAGTTTTTCCCTCTCATCCTCGGTGGAGGAGAGGAGAAGGTAGGTGTCCCGGGCGATCGGGTCCGAGGAATCGGGGGAAATTTCCGAGCCGGGTTTCATCGCCTTTCCGAAGGTGGCCAGCTGCCAGGGGATGATGGCGTAGTTTTCCCAAATCTTGTTTCCCGCCTGGATTTGTCCCGCCTTTTCCGGTTCATCGGTGACGATGGCCCGGCCGTTGGCGGTTTCCATCGCCTGCAGCAGCAGTTGGCCCGACACCGCCTGGGTGAACCCGTGAATATTGGTCATGTAGGTGTACAGATTGGCGAAAAAGGACGTGCCGATCGCCAGGACCAGGATGGCCCAGGCCACTTCCTTGGCGGTTTGGGCGATGCGCCGCCGGAACAGCTGGATAAAGATCCAGGTGCTCATGATGATGAGCAGGCCGTCGAGGACCGTTCCAAAGAAGGAGCCCCCCAGTTTTTTGACCTGATCGGAAACCAGGGAGGCGAGGGGATCGAAAATTTTCAGCACCATGACCAGCTGGGAGATGTAGATCACCATCTTGAGGAAGGCCATCTCCACCACGAAGGCCATTCCCCAAAGGCTGTTCCAAGCCTCCCGGAACACTTCGGTGAAGCCGTAGTTGCCATCGAAGTAATAGCTGTCCAGGTTGAACTGCTCGTAAAGTTCGTTCTCTCCGTCCACCGGCGAACGGCTGGGAAACATGTTCTCCACGGCGCTGTCCTCGGCCGCAAGGGCCGGCGGCGAGCAAAGGAGGAAGAGAAGCAGGGCAAGGACGAAGGGACGGGCTTTTCCGGGCACGGCCATTCACCTCGCTTCACCAAGATGCAGAATTCCGGTGGGGTCTTTTCCTTCCGGCGCGGGTGCGCACCATCATCCCGCCGCTCCCTTCGTCTCTTCATCCAGCAGCCGGTACGCCTCCTCCAGGGGCAGATTGCGCAGGTGTCCGTATTTTCGTTCCCGCTCCGCCATGGCTTCGGGGCGGGTGTCGAAGGCGCGGAACAGGCGGGGGTTGACCCGGCGCAGATCAAATTTCACCTTGGCCACCCGCTGTTCGACGTCCCGCATGATCCATTCTCCCGCCCCCAGGTTCATGATTTCGGACAGGTTCCGTTCCGTCGGTTCGATCCCGAGGATCTCACAGGCCGACGCCGCTTCCGACTCGTCGCTCACCCGGAAGATGCAGCGGTTGCCCATGTTGGAGCGGATTTCCTCCCCGCCGTCCTCTCCTTCCCGCAATTTGGCCGAGGGATCGATCCGCAGGTCCCGGGCGTTGTGGACGATCATCACCACATCGGCATCCTTGCTCCGGCAGGTGCGGATCAGCTCCCGGTAGGTCATCTGGCCCACCTTTTCGTCCCGCAGCTTGTGCCCTTCCTCGAAGGTGACCGACTTGGCGCTTCCCGGCCGGTTGACGAAGCGCCGTCCCAGGTCGGCGATGCAGGTGAAGACGGCCATGTTTTGCCGGTAGTCGGGGCGGCTCGGATCGGGGAATTGCAGCTCCTGCATCTGGACGATCGTCAGGGGGGAGGAAAGGTCGACGGGATCCTCCTCCCCGCTGCCGAACAGGAGTTGGGCCTTGGTCCGGGTGGCTTGCCGCTTCAGAAAGGATGCCACCCGGTCCACTTCGCCGCGGGCGGCCTCCCGGTTGATGGGGAAGCGGATTTCTCCCCGGAGGAAAGCCTCCAGGTAATGAATGACCCGCATCATGGTCGGCAGGTCGTCGTTTTTCAGGGTTTCGTCGACGGCGTAGCCGATCGCCTGCCCCGCCAGGCTGGTGTCCGGCTCCCCCGCCAGGTAGAGGAGCAGGGTGAGGGCGAAATCCGCCACGTATTGCCGTTCGTTGACGTCCTCCCGCATCCGGGGATCCTTGCCGAGGGCGAGAAGGGGATCCAATTTCCCCTTGTCCCGGACGGAGGTGCTCAGGGAGACCAGGTTCATCAGGGGGCGCAGTTCCGGAAGTTCGAAGCCCCAGGCCCACTTTTCGTCCTTCGGCTCAAAGACGAACTGCCTCACCCCCCGCATCAGGCGGTTGTAAATGAGCCAGTTGGCCAGCATCGACTTGCCCCGGCCCAGCGTTCCCATGATCAGCATGGAGGAGGTGAGGGAAAGCTGGTTGCGGGCCCGGGACTCATCCAGATAGGCGGGCGAACATCCGACGGCGCGCTCCCCGTGCCGGCTGCCCGAAGGAACGGTGATTCCGATGAAGGTTCCGGAGGGATCCCCCACCTCGCTGCAGCCGATGGGCATGAAGGAGGCGATGAATTCGGCGGTGGGACGAACGAAGTAAAAGGAGTCGATCTCCGTTGATCCCGGAAGGGTGTGGCAGTATAGGGTCTTCTGCTTGACGATCGGCACCTCCAGCCGGAGATCGATCTCCTTCATCGCCTGAATCAGCTTCCGGCGCCGCTCCCGGACCATCTTCGGACTTTCTCCCCACACGGTGAAAATCATCTGCGCCCGGAACAGGGGGATCTGCTCCTCCTTCACCTTTTGCCGGAGCTCCTGGTTGATGTCTTTCCGTTCCAGGTCGCGTTCGAAATCGGACAAATCCGTTGAATCGGAATCCCCCTCCCGGGTGGATTCTTTGACGTGTTGGATCTGGCCGGTGATGTACTGGAAGACGTTTTGCAGCTGGGACAGGGCCTGCTCGTGCGGGATCGGTACGGTCCGCACCATCAGTTCCACGGGAAAGTCCAGCTCCCGCACGTGCTGAAAGATTTCCGCCCCGCCGGGAAAACGGAGTCCCCAGGGCAGCCAGGAAAGGGTGAGGTGGGAGAACCAGCCGCTCTTCTGGCCGTCGGGGAACTCCTTGGTCCACTTGACCATCCCCAGCTGTTTTCCGAAGTCCAGGACGACATCGTGGAGTCCCCGTTCCAGATCGGCCCGGGAGGTGTAAATGTAGCCGTCCTGCACGACCAGCTCCATCGGTTCCTCCTGGAAGGGAGGGCTTACGCCCCGGCAGCCGCAGCGTTCGATCAGCCACAGCACTTCGCTTTCGCTGCAGCGCTCGACGCCGGCGTGAAATTCCTGCCGGATGCGTTGGAAGATCTCCTCCTCCGCCTGTTCGAAGCGCTTCCACTCGCTCCAGGGAAGGCGATAGGGTTCGCCGCCGATGATGTCGTCGATGAGGGCCATGGGATCCCGGATGATTTCATAGACGTTGCGGGCGATTTCCTCCCCCAAATTTCCGGTGACCGGTTCCAGGTCGACGGCGAGAAAGAGGGGATGGCGGTAGGGAACCATTTCCCGGATCGCCTCCGCCGTGGCCCGGATGTTTTCCTCCCACGCTTTGAGCCGGTCGGCGGGCACCTGCGGCCGTTCCTTTTCCAGTATGTCCTGGGGGGAATGGGGAACGGGCACCTGCCACCAGGTCAGGGTGTGGGGAAATTCATTGAGGAAGTTGGCCAGATGATCGCGAAGTCCCCGTTTTTCCGCGGAGGAGAGAAACTCGTAGTTCACCTGCGGCACCCGGTAGAAGGCCTGGCCTCGTCCGTCTTTGGTGACCATCAGATTGCCGGAGCGAAAGAGAGCGGGCACCTCAAGCCGTTTCCGTTTCACCTTCAGACCCTCCTTGAGAAAAACGGCGGTCGACTCAACCGCCGCTTTTCTTTCGCTTGTTCCGGACCGGAACGCGTCGACTCAGGATGCGGATCCGTTCCCGACCGGCATCGACGGGTTCCAGATTGCCGGAGACCCTCTTTTCCGTCCGGATGAATTCGATGAGGGAGATGAACCCGTGAACGAGCGATCGGGCCCGGGGTTTGATGAATTTGTTGATCAGGAAGACCAGTCCGACGGGCACTGTGACGTACTGGTTCAGGGGCAGGAGGCTGAGGTCCAGGTACTGATCCAGAACGTAAGCGATCCCTTCAAACAGGAAGAAGAGGATGGCCGTCTGGAAATCCAGCCAAAACCCCTTCAGATATTTTCCGAAGAAGGGAATCCAGATCAGCGACACCCAGACGCGGATCGATCGGTTCCACCCCTCGTGGTAGGAAGGCACCCACTCTTCGTCCATCCGTTGCACGGTTCCACCGCCTCAGAAAAACCCGGCGAAAAATTCGATCGTGTTGCGGAGGGCGTTTTCCTTCAGGATGAAGACTCCGGCGATGGCAGCCCCCGCGATGAAGGCGGGCAATTTGGGACGCGCGCTCTTGACCACCAGCATGGTGAAGAAAATGATCGGAACGATGAGAAAGTAGGCTTGCTCCAGGTTGGGGCGAATCCAGTTCTCAAAGTTGTTGACGAAATTCCACAGTTTGTTCTCCTGGGGGGCCTGCAAGAGCGCGATCGCGAGAAACAACCGATCCATTCTGCTGTCCTCCTTTTACTCCCGCGGGATTTCCGGAATGGTCTTTTTGATCAACCAGCGGTTTCCGCTTTTCTCTGCGCGGAACTCAAAGCTTTGAGGAACCGCCTCTCCATCGATCGTCAGCCGGACCCGGGCGACGATGTGCAGCTCATCCTTCTTCGGCTGGCTGACTTCGATCCTTTCCAATCCCCCGTACTCGGCCTTGAGCGAGGGGGAAAGCACCCGGCGCGGCCGGCTGTCGCTGTAGAGCAAGGCCAGGTCCTGAGGAGTTCCCTTGGTGTATTGCCGGAAGAAAGATTCGACCAGGGAACGGGCTTCCCGGGTGGTGGACGAATCCGTCACCTGGGGGAGGGATTTTTCCTTCGGAGCCTCCGCCGGCACCGGTTCGGGGACGAAGGTCGGAAGGCCGACCACGCCGAACCGGTTCTGGCGGACGGCGACCGGAACCGACAGGTACACGATCTGTCCCTCATCCAGGAGGGCGCGGACGGTGACGGCCACCTTTTCCTTTCCCAGCGGCTTCATATCCCAGGCGATGATGCTTTCCACCTTTCGGGGTTTTCCGAAGGGCGGCGGATCAAAGCCCACCGCGGCAAATTTCTTCGCCTCTTCCAGGTTGCCCGTCAACCAGAAATGGGTGAAATAGACGGCGTAGTTTTCCGCTCCCTTGCGGCTTTCCGGATTGACGGGCTCGTTTTTGTCCGTGGCAGTGCCCGTTGCGGCAGGGGCCGGGGGCGGACGGAGAATGTCGTAGGCTCCCTTGGCTGCGAGGAAGAGGAGGATCGCCGTGATCACGATCATCCGCACCCTTCGCCAGTACACGCCATTTCCCCCTTTCGGCTGAAGTCCCGTGAAGGATGAATCGACGGGGGAGGCGGCCCGCGAAGCGCCTTGCCGCGGCGAAAGGTCGCGGTCTCCCACCGACATCCCGGCTTAAGGGCTGTTCGGGGACGATCTCCGCACTCCGTCGATTTTTTCCATAACGGAAAAGGACAGAGGGCCTCTGTCCCGTGGATCATCAAGGATTGGGATCAATCCTGGTCAATTTTGCTTCGACGAGATATCGCTTGGGGGCATTGCCGACATAGTGAAAGGGATAACAGGTGACGAGCAACAGTTTGGCCTGCCCTTTCCCGTTGGATCGCACGGTGTACGATTTGTCGGCAATCCATGAACGGGTCACCCGGAAGGCGAGCCGTCCCTCCTCCGTTTCCACGTGAATGGAGTCCCCTTTTTCCAGTTCACCGATTTGCCGAAGCCGGGTCTCCCGGTGTCCGCCGATCACCGACGTGTCCGGTTCCCCCGGCAGGACGCTGGTTTCCGCGTGGCCGATTCCCTTGCGGAGCTGGGATTCCCCCGTCCCTTCCACCAGGGGGAATTCCGCACCGATCCGGGGGATGACCAGCTTACCGAACACCTCTCCCCGCTTCGGACGCCGGCCGTATACCACCCATTCGGGAGGATCCGCGTCCGCAGGCGGCGCCGACTCCTTGGAAGTGGGGGCCGAGGCGGAGGCGGGGGCGATTTCCCGGTCCATGTTCCACAGCTGCCAGACTTCCCACAGTCCCAAGGAGAACAGCGCCAGTCCCGTCAGGATCACGAAGGAGAAGATATGCCGCTTCACGGGATGTCAACCCTTGTCGGAGGCCGCTTTTCGCCCCGCCCAGCCGAAGGCCGCCGTAAGCAGGCCGACGATCATCAAAAGGGGGCCGTGGCTGGCGGTTTTCGGCATGGGGGTTTCTTCCGTCCGGGGAAGTTGGCGATCGGTTTGGGAAGAGACCGCAGCCACTTCCTTGGACGGGTTCGCCGTTTCTCCGGGATCGGCCGCTTTTCTTCCGGAATCGGACAGCGACTGCTCCGGCGAAGCCTTTCCGGCCCTTGCCGTCACCCGGTCAGCCTCCGCGTTTCCGGAGGGTTCCCTTCCCTGCGGCTGATTTGCCGGCGGCTGTTTCGAATCATTGGTCGCCTCTTTGGAGGGATTTGCCATCGCGATTCGCGGAACGGTTTGGGGTTCCAGTGCCGGAAAGCCGGGAAGGTCCTTCGGTTCCCGCTTCTGCCGAAGGTCGGAGTTTTCCGCCGGCGTTTCAGAGGAAGATCCGCGCTTCGGTTCGGCGTCCTTCGGCTGAAGCGGTTTCCCCATCGGCCAAGGCAGGTTCGGCTCGGAAGGGGAAGCCTTGGGGCTTGGACGGGCTTTGTCCTGCCGCTTTTTCAAGGCTTTCCGGCCTTTTTCGTCGGATTTCTCGCCGGGTTTTGCTTCGGACGGTTTCGGAGGCTTGGCGGCCGGGGCTTCCCGCGAGAGATCGAAGGGCGGTTCAAGGACCCGCTTCTCCGGCGGCTCGGATTGGGGCGGCTTTGCCCTTTCGACCGGCGCCTTCGGAGGTCCCGGAGCGGGACCGATGGGTGGCTCCTGTGAACCCGCGTAGACGGATGGACTTGCAACCGTCAGGGAGAGGACGGCTGTCAAAATTGAAAGACTTTTCCCTCTCAACGAAAGGACCCCTCCTTACAAAGAACTCCCTCCGTACCTTCCGCCCAAATTCCTTTTTTTTCCTTTTTCAGCGGTATGCGACGAGTTTATCTCTTTAAAGAATCATATAATATTATTCTGATTTTATCAATGGTTATCGATCATTCGGTCAAATAAAAAATGATTTTTGCGTCGCCCTCTCGACGTACAAAATTCGACATTTTTCTGATCCTTTTCCAAATGCCGGAGGTCCCCTTTTCCGGGATGAAGGGCGCTTATTGTCCTTTGTCCGTCCGGTGATATAATAAGGAAGAATCCGCCCCGAAACGGGAGAGGTCGGGGCTGGGAGGGGAAAAGGGAATGGAAGTGGTCAAAATCACCCCCCGGGGTTATTGTTACGGCGTTGTCGATGCGATGGTGCTCGCGCAACAGGTGGCGAAGGATCCCAATTTGCCGCGGCCCATCTACATCCTGGGAATGATCGTGCACAATTCCCACGTGGTGGAAGCCTTCAAAAGGGAAGGCATCATCACGCTGGACGGGGATAACCGCCTTGAGCTGCTGGAGAAAGTGGACAAGGGGACGGTGATTTTCACCGCCCACGGAGTGTCGCCGGAAGTGCGGCGCCGCGCCCGGGAAAAAGGGCTGACGGTGGTCGATGCCACCTGTCCCGATGTGACCCGGACCCACGATCTGATCCGGGAAAAAGTGTCCCAGGGGTATGAGGTGGTCTACATCGGCAAGAGCGGCCATCCCGAGCCGGAGGGCGCCATGGGGGTGGCTCCGGGCCGCGTCCATCTGGTGGAGAAGGAGGAGGATGTGGAGGCCCTCGATCTGAAGGCCGACAAGATTCTGGTCACCAACCAGACCACCATGAGCAAGTGGGATACCGAGCATCTGATGAAAAAGGTGAAGGAGAAATATCCCCAGGCGGAGATCTACAATGAAATCTGTCTGGCGACCCAGCTGCGGCAGGAAGCCGTGGCGAATCAGGCCCGGGGAACGGATCTGGTGATCGTGGTCGGCGATCCCCGCAGCAACAATTCCAATCGGCTGGCCCAGGTGGCCAGGGAGATTGCCGGCGTCGATGCCTACCGGGTGGCCGACGTGACGGAGATCGATCCGGAGTGGCTGAAGGGGAAAAAAAGGGTGGGCGTGACCGCCGGGGCTTCCACCCCGACTCCGATCACCCGGGAAGTGATCCAATATCTGGAGCAGTTTGACGAAAACGACCCCTCCACCTGGGAGGCGAAACGGACGGTGGACTGGAGCCGCTTGCTTCCCCCCGTCCGGCAGAAAAAAGCTTGAAACTTCCTGCGAGGGCTGCGGCCCTCGTTTTTTCTGCAGGCGGAAGGAAAAATTTATATTTTTAATGTTTTTTGGAATCTTTTATAAAAAAGGAAGCGTGGAGGGAAGTGCGAGCCTGTCGCGCCGGGCAAGAGGAGGAAGATCGGCCTTATGTTCTCGTTCCGGCAGCTGAATGATCAAAGGGCCGGAAAGTGCTGGGCCGGCCCGTTCCTTTTATGTCCGGATGGACACCCTTGCGGGGAAGTTCCGGGTCGTCACATCCGCATGCCCGGATAACGGGACATGAGGTAGTCGTAACACTGGTTCATCGTGCCGCGGAACTCCACCCGATGATCCTTTTTCATGGGATTGTACCACTGGAAGTAATTGTCCTCATGGAGGATGGTCGGGGGATATTTGTCGGAATCGCGGATCACATAATACATTGCCTCGCACCTCCTAGGGCTTATTATGTTCAAAAAAATGACAAGATAATCCTTTTCACAAATCAAAAAAGACCTTGCGCATCAAAAAAAGAACCCTCTTCCAGGGGAGGGTTCATTTGACGAAACCGATCACGTTGCCGGTATCCTTTTTCGCCGGGATGCGCCGCTTCCGTTTTTCGGCGATAAATTTGGCGATGGACTCGGGGTGGGGATGGGTCCATCCCGGCGGGGCATACCCTTGGGGAGGGTGGGAAATGTAATAGTCCAGGATGTTTTCCAGAAGTTCCTCGAAGGGGTGGATGGGAATCCGGTCCCGGAGCAGGATTTTGACCACCGACCAGAGAAGGCCCGGCGTCATTCCCCGTTCCTTCAATTCATCGACCAGTTCGGGGACGTGGGACCGAGCCTGTTTCAGCCAGCGGACCGCCAACTCGTAGGTGAACAGTTCATCCACCCGGGAGTGGAGAACGTGGCGCAGGTGGGCGGTGATGATATCCCGGGCCGTTTCCCCTTCCTTGTCGGTCCAGTATCCTTCAATCCGTTTCATCGGATGGATGGCGGGCCGATCGGAAACGTGCCGTTCGGAAAAGCGGAGCGGCGGGTACAGAAGGCCGTCGGCCACGCGCCTTCCCCGGATGCGGATGACGTAACGGTTGGGTTCTTTGGGAGAACCGGTTTTGATCCGGACGGCGGGAAGGTAGACGCCCCGTTCCTTGAGAACCGATTTCCGCAGGTTTTGGATCGTCGCGGCGAAATCGGATTCTTTCATCAGGTATTCATACAGGGTCGGCCCAATCTCCAGCCCGATGGTATCCGCCTTCTGATCTGTATAGGCATCGGACAGACTCCAGTCTGCCATGGAAATCCTCCTTCCTTGCGCAGGGTGCGCCAGCCGATTTCCGCAGGCATTCCGATCCTATCATCCTACTTTATAATATACCCCAATGCGGTTTCCGGGGACCTCATTCAGCCGGAGTCCGGCCTGTCTGAACGGATCAAGGTCCGGATCTCTTCGAGGACAGGCATCGCCCTCAGCTCTTCGTCGGTGACCCGCTCCCAGTCGATCCCGGTCGGTTTGGGATAAGGGGACCGGGTGGCGATCGCGTCCCGTTCGGTCACAATCCAATCGACGGTGAGATCGAAGGGTTCGAAGGGGATTTCCTCCTGCACCACCTGGAGGGAATGGACGGTGGTGATCACGGGAACGGGGGGATTGCCCAATTCCCTGAGAATGGCATATTCCCGGTCGGCGTATCCTTCTCCCTTTCCCAGCCGCCGACCGTCCCGGTGCACGGCGACGGAGCCGACGACGATCAGGTCGACGGGCGGGAGGTCCGACAGGGGCAGCTCCCGCCCGTATTCCCGGAGATGGGAGAGGCTGGCCGCCCGTCGCTCCTCGCCGGGAGGGACCCATTCCGGACGCACCTGGACGAACCCGGCCTTCAGCCGGGGCGTGGGAACCAGGAGAGTTTTTCCGTCCTTCAGCACCTGGGCGCGAAGGGGGAGTTGGGACGCGTCCGGATTTACTTTCACCGTCTTCGCCTTTCGGTAGATTTCCAGTCCGGCCACCCGGTGGGCCGCCCGTTCAGCTCCCTGAAAATTGGGAATCCGGCCGACCAAAGGAAGAGGAAAACGGCCGACCCGGGCCTCTTCCATCGCCTTCCACACGCTCATTCGAATCGCCTGCTTGTCCGCGGTCATCGCTTTTTTCCCCTCAATCCTCCGGCCCCAAGGGTTTCAAGATGCCGATCGGAAGGGCGACGGGTTCCGCATCTCCCTCCCAATGCCCCCAGGCCATGACCCCCCTGAGATATTCCACGAAAAAGGGCTTGTCGGAGCCTTCGACCTCGTATTTTGCGCCGGGTCGGATCTGATTGGGATCGGTCAGATACGATTTGGCCAGGTTGATCCGTTGGCGGAGGATCTCCAGTTCGCTTACGAAACCGTTCCGCCGGGCCCGACGCATTTCCTCTTCGAGCCGCTCGATCTCCCGCCGGAGTTCTTCCCGATTCATTTCGCTGAAAAGGCGCATCGCGAATCCCCCGCGTTGATGTCGCTGAATGTTATGATAGTATATTGAGCGATATTCCTCAACACCGGCGCAGACAGTGGTAAAATAGATAGATAACCGACGAGGGGAAGAGGGAAACGGAATGTCGGTCATCATGTTGTTTATCGATGGCGTCGGCCTGGGCGACGAGGCGTCTGACAATCCTTGGTTCGCTTTGCCGACCCCCCACCTGGACCGCCTGTTGGGGGGAAGATCCCTCACGCGGCGCGCCGTCGGGCGCCCGGCGGAATCGACCCTGCTGCTTGCGACGGATGCCACGCTGGGAGTCGCCGGCCTCCCCCAGAGCGCCACGGGACAGGCGACCATCTTCACCGGCCGGAACGCGCCCGCGGCGATGGGAAGGCATCTGAGCGGACTTCCCTTTCGCAGGCTGCGGGAATGGGTGCAGCGGGACAATGTGTACCTGCAGTTTGAGGGCCGGGGAAGAAGGGCCACGTTTCTCAACGCCTATTCGGAGGAATATTTCAACCTTCCGACGACGCGCCGGGGCTGGGTGTCCGTTTCGACCGCAGCCATCCAGAGCGCCCGCGAACCGCTGCGCATGATGGAGGATTTGCGCGCGGGGCGCGCCGTGTATCACGATCTCACCCGGAGGACGCTGGCGGAAAGGCGGCCGGACATCCGGGAGATTTCCCCGGAGGAAGCGGCCCATCACGCCCTGGCGACGGCTTGGGATTACGATTTGGCCGTCCACGAGTTTTTTCTCAGCGATCTGGCGGGTCACAGGCTGGATACC
This sequence comes from Planifilum fulgidum, assembly GCF_900113175.1. Lineage (NCBI taxonomy): Bacteria > Bacillati > Bacillota > Bacilli > Caryophanales > Thermoactinomycetaceae > Planifilum > Planifilum fulgidum. The sequence continues at coordinate 35,540 of NZ_FOOK01000019.1, forward strand.
GAACTGATGACCTGGGTGGTGAATACTTACGACCGCTTTCTCGGCGAACTGATCCGTCAGAAGCGGGAGGAAGACGTGGTGGTTCTGGTGAGCGACCACGGCAACAGCGAGGATTTTCGGGTAAAAACCCACACGATGAATCCGGTTCCCACATTGATCGTCGGTCCTTCCCGGCTGCTGGATGCCATCGAATCCGACGGATGGGACCTGACAGCGATCGCTCCTCTCCTGATCCGCATGGCTGAGGGAGTGAACGAGGAAGGGGAGAGAACATGACGGAACGCTACATTCCCCGCGTGCGGGAGGCGGCCATCCCCGAAGACGGGGCATGGGCGGAGTTGGAAAACGAGAACGTGCTCGTGCTGTCGATTCCCGAATGGGCGGAGACGGTAAAGCGCTCCTGCAGGGGATATCGATATGTTTGGCTGTATGACCGGGAGAAGAGGACATACATTTTCTGCTTCCGCCTGGAGGACGGGACGGAGCAGGCCGTGGCCTTTCCGAAGGATCATGCCGGGCTGCTCCTGCAGGACGGCCGGGCCTACGAACCCTTCTCCATCCTGATCACGTCCCGGCCCCTGGCCGAAGCGGATGACGACAGCCCGTCGCTCCTCCTTCGAAAAGTGAGGCTGAAACGCCACCCGGAGGCGGGATGGTGAGGGGAGGCCGGGTTTCAGGGGGGATGCCCGGACTGGGAAAATCGAACCGGACGGAGAGGGCGGCCGCCCTTTTTTGTGTGCGTCGCGAACCGTGACGGAAAAGGCCCGGGAAGTCCCCGGGCCTTTTGAAACCGGTTGGATGTTTCGCGCCTTCCGGGAAGTCGCCTCCCGCCCGAAAGGGACACGGGTCCTGCCCGGATGAGCACCTCCCGATCTCCACCCGTCTTTTGCCCGGCCCCTCCTGGATCCCGTATCCGGAGCGACTGAGCCCCATCTGCGGGGGCCCGCAGGCGCTCAAGGGCCGCCGGGCAGGGAGCGGGGATAGGAATCCCTGCCGATGAGGGCACGGCGGGGGTCCGGAAGGCGATCCGACGATGCCGGCGGGAAAGGAGCGGCTCAGGCGGTTTTCCTCAAACAGACAAAGGCGGCGTTGGGACAGGCAAACGACGATGCGGGGCATAAAACCAAACTCCTTTTTCCCATTTTATGGGGAAAAGGAGTTTTTTTCGGTCTTCGGTTTTGAGCCTACACCTCGTCGATATCGTAAGGGGATTCTTCCGCGTTCTGTTCCGGCTCTTCACCCTTCAGCCGATCCAAGAGCTGTTTGTATTCGTCAAATCGGGCATAGGGGGGCTGGGTTTCTATCACCTTTTGCAGAGCCCGAATCACCAGCAGACGCTCTTTGGGATCGAGGAACAAGGATGTCCCCTCCTCGGCGGCCGGATTTTTTTCTAGTCTTCCCCGAAAGAGGCGCAAAGAATACTGGATGAAACCATTTTTGGAAATACTTTCAAATAACATCCTGTGGGGAAGGTAGGAGAATTCGTGAACGGGTTGCTGAAATTTATTCTCTACAGCGCCATCCTGTACACCGTGGACTTTCTCTCCGCCGAATTTCACTACGAACCCCGGTGGCTTCCGGCGCTGGTGGCGCTGTTTTTGGCCGTCGTGGGCCATTTCGCGGACCGCTGGGTGCTCCCTTGGACGGGGGATCCTCTGGCCGTTCTGCTGGGAGGAGGATTCATGGTTTTCACCCTCTGGGGGGCGGCCCATCTGTTTCCCGGATCCGAGGTGACTCCGGACGGGGCCTTGCTGGCCGGAGTTTTGCTGGGAATCACGGAGTACGGATTGCACCGTCTTATGAGGGGGGCCTCCTCTTCCAAATGAAGGCAGTCGCTTCCGCCGCACCGGGGCCGGGGGAGGCGGCGGCCGCACGCTCCGGCCGAAGCGGCAGGGTCCGCGCGCCCGGGTCCGGCGATGCTTTTTCAGGAGGGCCCGGTCAGGGCAAAGGCTGTGACGGATTTGCCGATCCCCGGTTTTCGGGGGTTTTTCATGGTGTTGGAACGGATGGACCCGATTTGTGTATTGACTGAACAAAGGAAAAATGATACAATTCGTATAAAATTATTAAAAATTTTTGTATATTCGACCGATCCGGGTCCCGAGGATTTCAGGGAAATTGAGGGGCGCGGGACCGATGAAATGGGCATCTCGGATGCTTGCAGTCCCCTCTTCAGCGGCGATGAAGGGAGGAACGGGGATGGAGAAGGAAAGGGCGCTGATCTTTCAGGGAGGATGGCCGGGGCACCGACCGGAGGAAGTGGCCCGGATGCTGGAAAGATGGCTCACCGACGAGGGCATGGAGGTGGAAGTGGCGGACACCCTGGACTGCCTGCTGGATCGAGAAAAACTTCGGGATACGGATCTCGTCATTCCCAACTGGACCATGGGTCGCATCGGGGACGAAGCGCTGAAAAACCTGACGGAGGCGGTGGAACGGGGGACCGGTCTCGCCGGCCTCCACGGAGGCATGGGGGATGCCTTCCGGGAGGCGACCGAATTTCAGTATATGGTGGGGGGGCAGTTCGTCGCTCACCCGGGAGGGGATTCCGTCGCCTATCGGGTGCGCATCGCGGACCGCAGCCATCCAATCACTGAAGGGCTCTCGGATTTCGACGTGGTTTCCGAACTGTACTACATGCACGTCGATCCGGCCATCCGGGTGCTGGCGGAGACGACGGCCCACAACGGAGCGGCGATGCCTGTGGCCTGGGTCAAATCCCACGGGGAGGGCCGGGTTTTTTACTGCTCCCTCGGTCACACCCCGGACGTTCTTCGCATCGAGGAAGTGAAGACCATGGTGGTCCGGGGAATGAAGTGGGCTTCCCGGAGGGGAAAGGAGCGGCGCGGATGAGGATCGGCATCGTGGGATGCGGCAACATCAGCGGGATCTATCTGGAAAACCTCCTCCGGACCGCCGGGGTGGAGGTGGTGGCCTGTGCGGATCTGGAGGCGGAGCGGGCCCGGGAAAAGGCCGCCCGTTACGGAATCCCCGTCGCCTGTGACGTGGAGGAATTGCTCGGCAGTCCGGACGTGGATCTGGTTCTGAATTTGACGCCTCCCCGGGCCCACGCCGCCGTCAGTCTGGCGGCGCTGGAGGCGGGCAAACACGTCTATTCGGAAAAGCCATTGGCGGTGGATCCGGAGGACGGGCGCCGCATCCTTTCCCTGGCGAAGCGGAGGAACCTGCGCGTCGGCTGTGCCCCGGACACCTTTTTCGGGGCGGGGCTTTCCACGTGCCGGAGGCTGCTTCGGGAGGGAGCGATCGGCCGGCCGGTGGCGGCCTCGGCCTTCATGATGAGCCGCGGCCCGGAGCGCTGGCATCCCGATCCCGGCTTTTTCTATGAGCCGGGGGGAGGTCCGATGTTCGACATGGGGCCGTACTATCTGACCGCCCTGGTGGTTTTCCTGGGTCCCGTCCGCCGGGTCACGGGGTCGGCTTCCATCTCCTTTCCCGAGCGGGAGGTGGTCGGCCCGGGAGACAAGCCGCGGAGATTTCCCGTTCACGTTCCCACCCACGTGACGGGGGTGCTCGATTTTGCCGGCGGGGCGGTGGGCACGATCATCACCAGCTTCGACGTGTGGAGCTCCACCCTGCCCCACATCGAGATTTACGGGGAGGAGGGAACCCTGGTGGTGCCCGATCCCAATCGGTTCGACGGCGTCGTCCGCCTCCGCAGAAAGAACGACCGAAACTGGCGGGAAATTCCGGAGGAGGGTCCGTACCGGGAGAACAGTCGGGGGGTCGGTCTGGCCGACATGGTCCGGGCGATCCGGGAAAACCGCCCCCATCGGGCCAGCGGGGAGCTCGCGCTCCATGTGCTCGACATCATGCACGAATTGCACCAATCCTCCCGGAGCGGCATGCACCGAGAGATCGATTCCGGGTTCGTTTTCCCGTGGGAAAAGGAGGATGGGCGTTTGCCGTAAGCCCCGAAGGGGCGGCTTCCGGAAAGGGGTGCGTTTCCGCCGGGGAAAACCCCTGCGTCCTATTTCCGCCAAAAGGTTGTGCAGTCCGCCTTGTCCCGAAGGTTAAAATCGATCAGTTTTTCCAGCAGGGCATAGGGGACGGGCCGATCCCAGGGGAGGCGGATGATGTTTTCCGTGCAGTCGTAGCCGGCCTTCTCGATGTCGCCCTTCGCATGGGCGATGGCCTCCTGTTCGGGGGCGACCGCCGCATGTTTTTTTGAAATGCTGAATCCGATGATAAAGGTACCGTGATCCGTGAACATCGGTTGATTCCATTTGATTGTCGGTTGGAGATTCGGATATTTGTCCCTTATCCAGTTGAAAATCTCTTCCATTCTCTCCCGGTGCGACGGATTCTCGATCCAGGCCAAATACTCGTCAAGGGTTTTCATGACTTCATCTCCTCATCCGGCGACCCTCGGCTCCTTTCCGGGGCTGGCAGGTGCCGCCTTTTTGGGTGCAGGTCTTGTGCTCCATTCTCCCCGGACGCCCCTTTCTCCTTGTATTATTGGCGCAAAGGGCGGGTTACACATCGCGACCGTCTTTCCGCGGGGCAAACCTTCTCCCGGCCCTTCGGCCGCGGGTGTCCGGCGGCTTTGAAGGCGCGTCTTGAAAAAAGTGCGGGGGTTCATGCAGGAGGAGCCGCGCGAAGGCCCGCCGTCCGGTTCCGGGGCATAGGCCGAAGGGGCCGTCTCCGCTTTTTTTTGAGCGGGGCAACACGATCTGGCCGTTTGCAGCCCTGACGGTTTTTCGAGAAAAAGGGAATCCCCGGAAGGTCTTTTTCCTTCGGCTGCCGAATATTTCTGGACCTGAAAACATTGGCGGGCCAAAGGAGTGGGCATCCATGTGATCGTTTGGAAGCCGGCCGAAAAGAGGGGGAATCAGCCCAAACGACCGTGAACCAAAGGAGATGCATGCCCTTGGAAACCTTCAAGCGGTTGAAACGGTTTTACTGGCCCTTCAGAGGGTATTTTTTCGTTTCCCTTTCCGCTCTTCTTTTGGTGACCGGGCTGACGATGATCTATCCCTTCGCCCTGAAGGTCACCATCGACGAGGTGATCGGCGCGGGGCGTTACGAGTGGGTTCCCTGGATCGCCCTGGGCTTTGTGTTGTTGATGCTGGTCAAGGCCCTGGCCGCCTTTGTGCAGCAATATGCCGGGGACCTGTTCGGCATCCGGACGGTTTACGAGCTCAGGAACGCCCTCTATCGGAAGCTGGAGTCCCTTCCCTTCCGGTTTTACGACAACGCCAAGACCGGCGATCTCATGTCCCGGCTGACGGCCGATGTGGAGGCGTTTCGCTTCTTCCTTTCCTTCGGTTGCGCCCAGTTCCTCAACTTTCTTCTCCTGCTGGGCTTCGGTCTGGGGGCGATGGTGTACCTCCATCCGCGGCTCGCGGCGGTCACCCTTCTGGCGATGCCCTTTCTTTCCGTCACCGTCTTTCGGTTCGACCGGAAAGTGCATCCCGCCTTTCTGGGGGTGCGCAGGTCCTTTGCGCATCTCACCACCAAGGTGCAGGAAAACATCAGCGGCATGCACACGGTGAAGGCCCTGGCCCGGGAGGACCTGGAGATTTCCAGGTTTGAGGATCGAAACCGCCGGTACATGGAGGCCAACCTGGAGGCGGCCCGCATCTGGAGCGCCTATTTTCCCCTGATGGAGCTGATCGGAAACATCAGCGTGGTGGTGCTGCTCGCCTACGGGGGATGGCTGGTGATCCGGGGGGAGCTGCTGTTGGGGGAGCTGGTCGCCTTTTTCAGCCTGGTCTGGTATATCATCGGCCCGCTGATGCATTTGGGGTTCATCATCAACACGTATTCCCAGTCCAAGGCGGCCGGTGAGCGGATTTTGGAAATCCTGGATGCGCCCGAGGAGATCCAAAGCCCTCCGCAGGCGGTGGTTGCGGAGCGCATCCGGGGCCATGTCCGGTTTGTGAAGGTTTCCCACCGGTATTCCCCGGACGGGGAATGGGCCCTCCGGGAGGTTTCCTTCGACGCGCCGCCGGGGAAGGTGATCGGGCTCATCGGGGCGACGGGAGCGGGAAAGACGACGCTCATCCGGCTGATTGCCCGCTTTTACGATCCCACGGAGGGGGAGGTCCTCGTGGACGGCCGGCCGGTCTCGGAATACGATCTTCAGTTTCTGAGGCGCCACATCGGCGTGGTGTTTCAGGATACCTTCCTGTTTTCCTCCACGATTCGCGACAACATCGCCTACGGTCGTCCCGACGTCTCCATGGAGCAGGTGATCCGGGCGGCCAAGCGGGCCCAGGCCCACGACTTTATCTCCGGCTTTCCGGACGGTTATGACACGGTGCTGGGCGAGAGGGGACTCGGCCTGTCCGGCGGACAGAAGCAGCGGATCGCCATCGCCCGGGCGCTGGTGACGGAGCCTTCGATCCTGATTCTGGATGACGCCACCAGCGCCGTGGACATGGTGACGGAGTCCCGCCTCCAGGAAGCCCTGAAGGAGGCCATGCGGGGAAGGACGACCTTCATCATCGCCCACCGCATCTCCTCCGTCCAGCACGCCGACGAGATTCTCGTGCTGGACCGGGGGCGGGTGGCGGAGCGGGGCACCCACCGGGAGCTGTTGGAGCGCGGGGGCATCTACCGCCGCATCTACGACATCCAATTCCGGGACCGGCACGCCGTGCCGCTGTGAGGAGGGGAAGTGGCCGTGGAAACGCCTGTGCGGGAGCGCTTTCGGTACGCTCCGGAAACGGTGATCGAGAAACCCTTCAACTGGGCGCTGATGGTCCGGCTGCTGTCGTATGTGAAGCCTTACGCCGGGACGCTGCTGCCCCTGGCGCTCCTGGTGATGGCCCTGTCGACGGCGGTCCGTCTCTTCGCCCCCTACACCATCAGTCTGGCCATCGACCAGGCCCTGATGAAAAGGGACGGACCGCTCCTGGCCGCCTTCGTGGGGATCATCTCCGGCATGTACCTGCTCAACTGGATTGCCAACTCCCTGCGGATCCGCTGGATGAACCAATTGGGGCAATCGGTCATCTTCGACCTTAGGAGGGAGCTTTTCAACCACATCCAGCGCCTTTCCCTCCGGTTTTTCGACGAGCGGTCGGCGGGGTCGATCCTGGTGCGCATCACCAACGACATCAACTCCCTGCAGGAGTTGCTCACCAACGGGATCGTCAACGTGATCATGGACGTCGCCCTGTTGTGCGGGATCGTGATCGTGATGACGGTGCTCAGCCCCGGCCTGACGGCGGCGGTCCTGGTGGTTCTCCCCCTGATGTTCCTGATATCGATCAAGCTGCGGCGCTTGATCCGCCGTTCCTGGCAGCGGGTGCGCATCCGGCAGTCGGTGCTCAATTCCCATCTGAACGAAAGCATTCAGGGGATGCGGGTCACCCAGTCCTTCACCCAGGAAAAGGAAAACATGGAGTATTTCCGCCGGCTGAACCGGGACAACTACAAAGCCTGGAGGGATGCAACCCGCAAGAGCGCCACCTTTCGTCCCTTCGTGGAGATGACCGGGGCGGCGGGCACCGCCATCTTGATCGGTTTCGGGGCGTATCTCATCCAACAGGAGGCGATCACCATCGGCGTGTTTGTCGCCTTCGCCTATTATCTGGGCAACTTTTGGGAACCCATTTCCCGGCTGGGGCAGGTGTACAACCAGCTCCTGATGGCGATGGCCTCCACGGAGCGGATCTTCGAATTCCTGGACCATGAGCCCTCCGTTCCGGAGAAAAAAGATGCCGCCGACCTTAAGGAGGTCCGGGGGCATATCCGGCTGGAGAAGGTGGTCTTTTCCTACGACGGCAAGAGGAAAGCGCTGGACGGGATCGATCTGGAGATCCTGCCCGGGCAGACCGTCGCCCTGGTGGGGCACACGGGATCGGGCAAAACGTCGATCGTCAATCTGATCTGCCGTTTCTACGACCCCGACGGGGGACGCATCACCCTCGACGGCCGCGATCTGCGGGATCTCCGCCTGGACAGCCTCCGCCGCCGGGTCAGCATCGTCCTGCAGGATACCTTCATCTTTTCCGGAACCATCATGGAGAATATCCGCTTCGGGCGGCCGGAGGCCACCGACGAGGAAGTGCGGGCGGCGGCCGAGGCGGTGGGAGCCGACGCCTTCATCCGGGATCTGCCCAAGGGGTATGAGACGGAGGTGGAAGAGCGGGGCAGCGTGCTGTCCGTCGGCCAGCGGCAGCTGCTCTCCTTTGCCCGCACCCTGTTGGCGGATCCCCGGATCCTGATCCTGGACGAGGCCACCGCCGGCATCGACACGGAGACGGAACTGAGAATCCAGCGGGCGATGAAAACCCTGCTTTCCGGTCGGACCGCCATCGTGATCGCCCACCGGCTGTCCACGATCCGGGATGCCGACAAGATCGTCGTCCTGGAACGCGGGAAGGTGATCGAACAGGGGACCCACGAGGAACTGATGGCGCGGCGCGGGGCGTATTTCAACCTGGTCCGGGCCCAGTTCCGGGCACCGGGGGCGGAATGAAGATCATTTCTTTTGGAGGCGGGAGCGTACGGATGAGAAAGCGGATGGCAATACTGGTCATAGGCATCGGTGCGGTATTGTCCTCCCGTGAAAGCGGGCAATCCTTCTCCAAAGAGATGGGGGCGGAAAGTCTTCCCAAAAGGTTGGAAGGCGGAGTGGGGGCAAAGCGCGGGAACCGATGCGCGAGGGGGATTGGATCGAGACGGAAAAAGGAAAACGACAATGGGTCCGAAGGATTACGTGGGGGGGGGGGGGGAAACGTTTCCGGGGGGCCCCATGCGCCCAAAGCAGGAATCGATGGAATTTCTCGGTGGACGGGTTTGAGCCTTTCAGCGGAGGTTGCAGAAATGGAGCCTGCACGGGGGAGGAAGTTTACATCCTGCGCCTGTTTTATAAAGTGGAAGGTGGCGGGGAGGAGAAGCTTCGCTGGATGCCGGTTGAACGGTTGAAGCTATTTAGCGGCGAAGCGGTCGATGTGGCCGAAAGGGACTTCATTGCTTCCAAATTGGAATTTGAGGGCCGTACAGAGCGGGGCATCGAGCTGCGTCTTCCCCTGTGCCGGCCGGTCGAGGGCGCGGAAAGCCTGTCGGTGACCACCGGAATCCTCTGCACCTCCAAGGCAGGATCATCTCCCAAAGGCGGGAATTCGCGTTTTCGCTGGGCGTGAAGAGAAAAGAAGAAGATGGCAAACCCGATTCCGGAGCGCTCAATTGACATCCCCAGGCTTTTCCGCTACGCTGGAATATGGATTTATTAGCAGGTACTAAATCGGAAATCCGCCGGTATCTCGTGATCCTTCAGACGAGCGAATACATACAATGAGAAGGGAGAATCGTGAACAATGACCAAATTGTTGGAGGGCAAGCGCGTAGTGATCATGGGGGTGGCCAACAAGCGGAGCATCGCCTGGGCCATCGCCCAGAGCCTGCACAACCACGGCGCGGAGCTGGCCTTCACCTACCAGGGAGAGCGGTTGGAACGGCGGGTGAGGGAATTGGTGGAGGCGGAGATGCCCGGCTCCCCCATGTTTGAGTGCGACGTCACCTCGGACGAACAGGTGCGCTCCGCCTTCGACAGGATCGGCGAAGTCTGGGGTCGCATCGACGGGCTGGTGCACTGCATCGCCTTCGCCAAGGCCGAGGATTTGGAAGTGCCCTTCGTGGAAACGTCCCGGGACGGTTATGCCCTCGCCCAGGACATCAGCTCCTACTCCCTGGTGGCCTGCGCCCGGGCGGCCAAATCCCTGATGACCGAAGGCGGCAGCATCCTCACGATGACCTACATGGGATCGGAGCGGGTCATCCCCAACTACAACGTGATGGGTGTGGCCAAGGCGGCCCTGGAGGCCAGCGTCCGCTATCTGGCTTACGACCTGGGGCCGTCGGGAATCCGGGTGAACGCCATCTCGGCCGGCCCGATCCGCACCTTGGCGGCCAAGGGCGTGAAGAACTTCAATTCCATGCTGCACATCGTCGAGGAGCGTTCGCCTCTCCGCAAAACGACGGATCCCGCCGAAGTGGCGGACACCGCCCTGTTCCTGATCAGTCCCCTGTCCCGCGGAATCACCGGCGAAGTGATCCATGTGGACGGCGGTTACAATATCATGGGGATGTAAGTTAGAAATTCCTCTTGAACTCCCCTATAAAATGTGATACGGTTATATGCGTCAATCTGAGTCAGTAGGATCCAAGATTCACTTAAAGGGTTGGGACCTCCGAGGACTAACCTTCCCCCGTGGTGAATGAGCAGATCCTAGCTTAAATTGGCTCAACGCAAATTTTTGCTAGGAAGGGGGCCGGAAGGATGGAGTATTCCACTTTCGGAAGACATGTGGCGATGGATGCGTGGGGCGTCGATTATCATCTGCTCAACGACGTTACCCAGCTGGAACGGCACCTGGTGACGGCTGCCGAAAAGTGCGGAGCGACGGTGCTGTCGGTGCAGTCCAAAAAGTTTGAGCCGCAAGGAGCCACCGTGCTGGTTCTCCTGTCCGAGAGCCATCTTTCGATTCACACCTATCCGGAAAAAGGCTTTGCCGCACTCGACTGTTATACCTGCGGGTATACCGTTGATCCGATGGTGGCCATTCAGTACCTGATGGATGTACTGAAACCGACACAAGCATTTCCCAAGGTGCTACGAAGAGGCGACGGTCCCATAGAGGTTGTCCAACCTGAATTTCCGAAAAGTGAAGTCGCCGTCTGAATCCGAAGAACTGAATTTTCGCCTCCGTTCCCGGGAGAACGGAGGCTTCTTTGATTTTGCGGGAAGTTCCGGCCCTTGACGGGTTTTGCAATGAAAAAACCGCATGAGGCTCCGCCTCCTGAAACCCGACTATTGGGAAAATGGGGACAGTTCATTGACGCCGCGCGGCACCAAACGATATCATTGGTTTAATAACAAAACAAATATGGGGATAAGGGATTGTCCGCCGAAAACCGGCGGTCCGTCGAAGGTTTCTCTTCGGTTCCGGGGTTGTGGCGCAGGGGGTGGCAGTGAAAATGATCCGGTTCCCAAATGATGAACAATGCGTGACTTTTAAAAAGAAGTGAGGTTCTTTCGATTGACACCGCTTCCATGGGCGACATAAAATTAGTTTAGAAGGTGAACAAACAAAGGGAAATCGAAAGGAAAGGAGAAATCGCCATGAGTTATTTCCCAAACGTTGACAAGGTCAAATATGAAGGTCCCGATTCGACCAACCCGTTGGCTTTCAAATACTACAACCCCGAGGAAAAAGTCGGCGACAAGACGATGAAAGAAATCCTCCGCTTCAGCGTTGCCTACTGGCATACGTTTACCAATGAATTGTCCGATCCGTTCGGGGTTGGAACCGCCATTCGCCCCTGGGACAAATACACCGGCATGGATCTGGCAAAGGCCCGGGTGGAGGCCGCCTTCGAGTTCTTTGAAAAGCTGGGCGTGGAATATTTCTGTTTCCATGATGTCGATATCGCTCCCGAAGGCAGCACTTTGCGGGAAACAAACAAGAATCTGGACGTCATCGTCGCCATGATCAAGGACTACATGAAAGACAGCAATGTCAAGCTGTTGTGGAACACGGTCAACAATTTCACCCATCCGCGGTTCGTCCACGGTGCCGCCACTTCCAACAACGCCGATGTGTTCGCCTATGCCGCGGCCAAGGTGAAAAAAGGGCTGGAAGTCGCCAAGGAACTCGGGGCGGAGAACTACGTGTTCTGGGGCGGACGGGAAGGATATGAAACCCTGCTCAACACGGACATGAAGTTGGAACTGGACAACCTGGCGCGTTTCCTGCACATGGCGGTGGATTATGCGAAAGAAATCGGTTTTGACGGTCAGTTCTTGATCGAACCCAAGCCGAAAGAACCGACCACCCATCAGTATGATTTTGACGTGGCCAGCGGATACGCTTTCCTGCAAAATTACGATCTGGTGGACCATTTCAAATTTAATATCGAGGCGAACCATGCCACCCTTGCCGGCCATACGTTTGAGCACGAACTGCATTATGCGCGGATCCACGGCATGCTGGGATCGATTGATGCCAACCAGGGTCATCCGCTGTTGGGCTGGGACACGGATGAATTTCCGACGGATTTGTACGCCGTAACGTTGGCCATGGTGGAAGTGCTGAAAAACGGTGGTCTGGGACGAGGCGGTCTCAACTTTGACGCCAAGGTGCGCCGGGGATCCTTTGAACCGGAAGATTTGTTCATCGCGCACATTGCGGGAATGGATACCTTTGCCGTCGGTTTGAAGGTGGCGCATCGGCTGCTGAAAGACGGGGTGCTGGATCAGGTTTTGGAAAAGCGGTACCGCAGCTTTACCGAAGGAATTGGCAAGGAGATCGTGGAAGGAAAAGCCGATTTCCACAAACTGGAACAGTATGTGCTCGACTTGACGGAAATCAGGAACGAATCGGGGAGGACCGAAGAGATCAAGGCGACCATCAACCGGTATTTGCTGAATGCGCTTAAATGAGGTGTGAAAAAAGGACGAATGGGGAGTTTGTCATGAAATACGTCATCGGGGTGGATCTGGGGACCAGCGCGGTCAAAATCTTGCTGGTCAATCAGCGTGGACAAGTGGTCAGGGAAGTATCCAAGACCTATCCCCTGATACAGGAAAAAGCGGGCTACAGTGAGCAAAATCCCGAAGACTGGGTAGATCAGACAGTCGCTGGACTGTCTGATCTCCTGAAATACGGCGATTGCGATCCGAAGGACATTGAAGGGCTCAGCTTTTCCGGACAAATGCACGGGCTGGTTTTGCTGGATGAAAACAACCGGGTATTGCGCAATGCCATTCTTTGGAACGACACCCGCACGACCCGTGAATGTCGGGAAATTTATGAGAAGGTCGGGAAAGAGCGTTTGCTGCAAATCACCAAGAATCCGGCCCTGGAAGGATTTACGTTGCCCAAGATTCTCTGGGTAAAAAAGAACGAACCCGAAATTTACCGCAAGGCGAAAACCTTTGTGCTGCCGAAAGATTATGTGCGCTATCGGCTGACCGGAAAATTGCACATGGAGTATTCCGATGCGGCGGGCACCTTGCTCCTGGATATCAACAAGAAAGAGTGGAGCAAGGAAATTTGCCGCCTGCTGGACATCGATGACGGGCTCTGCCCGCCGCTTTTGGGATCCCATGAAGAGGTCGGAACGATCACCCCGGAAATTTCCAAAGTCACAGGCCTGTCCACCTCGACGCGCGTTTTCGCCGGGGGGGCTGACAATGCCTGCGGAGCTATCGGGGCAGGGGTTTTGCAGGACGGAAAATCGATGGTCAGCATCGGCACTTCCGGCGTGTTCCTGTCTTATGAATCCGACGGGAACAAGGACTTCGGCGGAAAAGTGCATTACTTCAACCACAGCGCCCCTGACGCCTATTACACCATGGGAGTGACCCTCGCCGCCGGGTACAGTCTGTCGTGGTTTAAAGACGTCTTCGCCAAAGAGGCCGGATTTGACCAATTGTTGGCGGGGGTGGACCGGGTGCCGATCGGTTCCGACGGGCTGCTTTTCACCCCCTATATCGTCGGTGAAAGGACGCCGCATGCGGATGCGAACATTCGCGGCAGTTTTGTCGGCATGGACAGTTCCCATCAGTTGAAGCATTTTGTCCGGGCGGTTCTGGAGGGAATCACCTTTTCGTTAAATGAGTCCGTGGAGATTTTCCGTGAAAATGGCAAGAGGATCGATGCCATCGTTTCGATTGGCGGCGGAGCCAAAAATGAAACCTGGCTGCAAATGCAGGCGGACATATTTAACGCCAGGATTGTAAAACTTTCCAGCGAACAGGGGCCGGGGATGGGGGCCGCCATGCTGGCCGCCTACGGATGCGGCTGGTTTGACTCCCTCCAGGAATGCAGCGACCGGTTCCTGAAAGTGGACAAGGTTTATGATCCCATCGAGGAAAACGTAAAGAAATACAGAGACCTGTTCCAGTTGTACAAAGAGATTTATCCGGCCACGGCTTCGCTGAACAAAGAACTGATGAAATACAGAAATTAGAAAGGACTACTATTAGATAGAAATGTAACCGCTTGAACTTTGGAGTGGAGAGGGGGAAAAGAGCAAGATCCTTATTTTGTCTCGATCTTGCTCTTGAAAACGATGCGCCAATACAGACACGTTCTGTATGTTGCGGCCATCACGTTGGTTGTCACTTTGGGAGGGTTGCTTTTCGGTTATGACACCGCAGTCATTTCAGGGGCGGAGCAGGCGATTGAAGTCTATTTGATCGACAGCCTGGGGCTGGGTTCCTTCGCCCACGGGTTGACCGTCTCTTCCGCCCTGATCGGCTGCATTGTCGGCGGGATCATTTCCGGTTTCTTTTCCAACCGGATCGGCAGGAAGAATACCCTGTTGCTGGCTGCCGTCTTGTTTGTCCTGTCAGCCCTGGGATCTGCCTATCCGGAATTTCTTTTTTTCAACGTGGGGGAACCGACGTTTGGCGTATTGATTATGCTCAATTTGTACCGGATTCTGGGGGGAATCGGGATCGGGCTGGCCTCTGCGACCGCTCCAACCTATATCGGGGAGATCGCTCCCGCGCATATTCGCGGAAGACTGGTGTCCTGGTACCAGTTTGCCATCATTTTCGGCCAGCTGGTGGTATACATCGTTAACTGGAGTATTGCCAACGGCCGGTCCTTTGAGTGGATTGTGGACCGGGGATGGCGGTACATGCTCGCTTCGGGAGCCATCCCTGCGCTGTTGTTCTTCCTGTTGCTGTTCCTGGTTCCCGAAACCCCCCGCTTTCTGGTTTCCAGGAAAGATGATCAACGGGCATTCAACATCTTGGAGAAAATCAACGGTTCCAGGGAAAAAGCAAAAGAAATTCTGGAGGATATCCAGCTTTCTTTGCGCCAAAAAGAAGCGACCGGCCATTTGTTTTCCTACGGAAAAACGGTTGTGATCGTCGGGATTTTGCTTTCCGTGTTCCAGCAGTTTGTCGGGATCAATGTCGCTTTGTACTATGCTCCGCGCATTTTTGAAAGCCTGGGCGCGGGGAAAAATGCTTCGATGCTCCAAACCGTCGTCATGGGGCTTGTCAATGTCGTGTTTACCATTGTGGCCATCCAAACCGTGGACCGATGGGGAAGAAAACCCCTGCTCATTTCCGGTTCGGTCGGAATGGCGGTTGGAATGTTTGGGGTGGCGACACTCGCCCACTATAACATTTTCGGCTTGTGGACATTGTTTTTCATCGTGTTCTACACCGCCTCGTTCATGATGTCCTGGGGTCCCATTACCTGGGTATTGCTGTCCGAAATCTTTCCCAACAAAATTCGCGGACAAGCCATGGCCATTGCGGTGGCTGCACAATGGGCCGCCAACTTCTTCATTTCCTCGACTTACCCGTCCATGATCGAATTCAGCGGGGCATTCACCTACGGGTTCTACGGGGTAATGAGCGTTCTTTCCGCCATCTTCGTGCTCAAGATGGTTCCCGAAACCAAAGGAAAGACCCTTGAAGAGCTGGAAAAACTGTGGATCAAATGAGTGGGGCTGATCACATGAACATCGAGTGGGAAAAGGTCGGAGACGACTGGAAACTCTTCAGACTCATCAACGACCGGCACATGTCGGTGGAGATCCTGAACTACGGGGGAGTCATCACGAAAATCCTCGTCCCCGACCGAAAGGGAAAGCGGGAAAATGTGGTTCTGGGATATAAAGACCACCGGGATTATGAAAAAAATCCCCATTTCTTGGGGGCGTTGATCGGGCGCGTGGCCGGCCGGATCAAAGGGGCCAGCTTTGAACTGGACGGCAAACGGTACCTGCTGGAAAAAAACGAGGGCGACCACCATTTGCACGGCGGGTCGGGGGGATTTCACCGCGTGCTCTGGGAGGCGAAGCCTTTTGAATCCCCCGGGGAAGTCGGGCTTGAACTCCGCTATCTGAGCAGGGATGGAGAATGCGGATATCCCGGAAATGTCCGGGTGCATGTGATGTATAAATTGAACAACGACAATCGGCTGATGATTGAATACAGAGCGGTTTCCGACCGGAAAACCCCCCTTGCCCTGACCAACCACTCCTATTTCAATCTGACCGGCAACCTGAAAGGGACGGTTCACAATCATCTGGTTCAGGCGAATTGTTCCCGGTTTGCCGAGCTGGACCATGAACTGATCCCCACCGGCAACATCCTGGACACCCGGGGGACATTGTTCGATTTTACGGGCGGAAGGAAGCTGGGGGATGGAATCGCGGCGGGATCCGGACAAAATCGGATCGTGGGGGACGGATACGATCATTATTTCTTCTTTGACGGCGAAGAAGGGAAAGTGACCGTGAAAGACGAATCGAGCGGCAGGATTTTGACCATCCGGACCAACCAGCCGGGCATGGTGATGTATACTTCCAACAACCTGGAGGAGGGTTTGGAACTGGCGGAAGGAAAATCGAGGAAATACCTGGGGGTTTGTTTTGAAACGCAGGCTTCTCCCGCGTCCTTGCATCACGCCGGGTTTCCGTCGGTGCTGGTAAACGCGGGTGAAACGTATTACAGGTGGACATCGTTTCAGTTTGCCGTCGAAGGTGCATGATCGAACCCGGATCCGCCGGGTTTTGTCTTGGCCGGGAAGGCGCGGATTCCTTCTGCTTGCGCGGATGGGAGGCCGCGCCTCTTCGCTTGTGACGACTTTTCTCTAAAAAAAGAATCAAATCCTATTGAACATCGGTTACTACCATAGTACATTAGATTTACAGTATTCATCTCCATCCCAACAAATTCCGGAAGGCGAGGGGTACTCTTGAAGCGCTTTGGCATCCTGTTGTTTGCGGCGGTTTTGGCCCTGGGAATGCTGTTCCCTCAGACCACCTTTGCGACGGGGAAGCATCACGACAAGTGGGATTTCTTCTGCAAGCCGGACAAGTGGCCTGAAAAGCCGTTCAAGAAGTGGTACGGCGGCGATTGCGAAGAGATTTTTGTCAAGGTGAAACTCCCTAAAATCTGGAAGGAGATAGCAGGGAAAATCCAGGTGGAAGTATACTGATCCGAAACCGGAAAATTGAAGGATGCCCAATTGGTGAAGAGCGGGAAGCTGGAGCTGGACACCGAAAAGGCGGCCCAATTCACCCACGAACCGGAGAAGTCCGGGTACTATTGGTTCAAGCTCTCCAAGAAAGGCAAGCATAAGGCCCTGTGGACCGGAGCGATCCAGGTGGATTGCCCGGACAAGCCCGGCGGCGATCAACCCGCCGAACCGCCCCAAGATGGCGGTGACGATGAGCAGCCGGGCGGAAACAAGCCGGGTGATCAAGATCAAAACAAACCGGACGATCAAAACAAGCCGGATGACCAAACCAAACCGGATGACGGCGATGCCTCCAAAGAGGAAGGCAAATCCGGAGAGATTCCGAACAACAAGGGCGGACAGGGCGGCGGAAAACTGCCCAAGACGGCCACTTCCCATCCCCAAACCATGCTGATCGGCGGACTGCTTCTCCTGGCGGGAGCGGGGATTCTGGCTCTCCGCCGGCGCGTCGCCTGATCCCTGATTTCTTCGAATGACGGCCTCCCCGGAGGGATTTCCTCCGGCGGGGGCCGCTTTTTTGCATCCGGGCGTCCGCCCTGCAAGGAGGGAAAGATCCTTTTTTGTCGAAATGGACCAAGGAGACAGACGATTCAAAAGGAAAGGGGGCGTCCCATGCCTTCCGCATACCATCCGCTGACGGAAGAGGAAGCGGTGCAGTACGTCCGCAGCAAACTTCCCGGTTTCTTTCCTTCCGACGCCCAGCTGTTCAGCCGGGAGATCGGCGACGGCAATCTGAATCTGGTGTTTCGCGTGGTGGACGCGTCCACCGGACGCAGCCTCATCTTGAAACAGGCGCTTCCCTACGCCCGTGTGGTGGGGGAGTCGTGGCCGCTGACGCTGGATCGGGCGCGCATCGAATCGGAAGCGCTCAAGGTCCAGGGAAAGCTGGCGCCGGGCCTGGTGCCCCGGGTTTACCACAGCGATGAGGATCTGGCGCTGACGGTGATGGAGGATTGTTCCGATCACATCATCCTGCGCAAGGGGTTGATCGCCCGCAAGCGGTACCCCCGCCTTGCGGAGCATATGGCTGAATTTTTGGCGCGAACCCTGTTCTTCACCTCCGACCTGTACCTGTCTCCGGAGGAGAAAAAGGCCCGGGTGCGCCGTTTCATCAATCCGGAGATGTGCAAGATCACCGAGGATCTGGTCTTCTCCCATCCCTATTACGACGCCGACACCAACTCCTTCAACCCCCTCATCCGGGAGGATGTGGAGGCGGTCTGGAAAGACGGGGATCTCCGGCGGGAGGTCGCCAAGCTGAAGGAAAGCTTCATGACCTGCGGCCAGGCCCTGATTCACGGGGATCTGCATACGGGATCCGTCATGGTGACGGAGCAAGACACCAAGGTGATCGATCCGGAATTTGCCTACTACGGACCGATGGGTTTCGATGTCGGCGCCTTTCTGGCCAACCTGTTCCTCTCCTACGCTTCCCATGAGGGGCAAACCGCCGACTCCGAAGAGCGGGCAGCTTACCGCCAATGGCTGCTCCGGACGGCGGAGGACGTGTGGAACGGGTTTCTGGAGCGCTTCTGCCGGCTGTGGGACGAACACGTAAAGGATGAGATGTGGTCCGCCCCGGGTTATCGGGATGCATATATTTTGCGCCTGCTGCAGGATTCCGCCGGTTTCGCCGGATGCAAAATGATGCGCCGGGTGATCGGTCTTGCTCCCGTGGCCGATCTGGAAACGATCGAGCCGCCGGAGGTGCGGGCGGTCGCGGAAAGGCAGGCGCTCCGCATCGGGGCGCAGCTGGTGCTCCGCCGCGGGGAAATGCGATGCATCGGCGATATCACGGAGCTGGTTCGCCGGGAAGGGGGGGCGGAATGAGGATGAAGACAGGGATGGATCTGCCCCATCCGCCGGCGGTGGACTGGAAGGAGGACCGTTTGTTGCTGCTGGACCAGCGCCGCCTGCCGACGGAAACCGTCTACCTGGAATTGACCCGGCCTGAGGAGGTTCGGGAGGCCATCCGGGAACTGGCCGTCAGGGGTGCTCCCGCCATCGGGATCGCCGCCGCCTACGGCCTGTATCTGGGGGTCCGGGATGTTCCCGGGGAAGACGAGGAGGATTTCTGGGAAACGTTGAACCGGACATGCGATCGGCTCGGCACGTCCCGGCCGACGGCGGTCAACCTGCACTGGGCCCTGCGCCGGATGGTTCGCCGGGCGGAAAGCCTGAGGGGAAAGCCCCTTTCGGAGATCAAGGAGGCCCTGCTTCGGGAGGCGGAGGCGATCCGGCGGGAGGATGCCGAGGTTTGCCGGAGGATCGGGGAACACGCCCTTTCCCTCCTCCAGGACGGCATGGGCGTCCTCACCCATTGCAACGCGGGCGGATTGGCGACGGCGGCCTACGGGACGGCCCTCGCACCGCTTTATCTCGCCAAGGAACGGGGTTGGCGACTCAAGGTGTTTGCCGACGAGACGCGCCCCGTCCTGCAGGGTGCCCGGTTGACCGCCTATGAGCTGAAGCAGGCGGGGATCGACGTCACCTTGATCTGCGACAACATGGCCGCCGACGTCATGCGGCGGGGATGGGTGCAGGCGGTGATCGTGGGCACGGACCGGGTGGCGGCCAACGGAGATGTGGCCAACAAGATCGGCACCTACGGCGTGGCGGTGCTGGCCCGGGCCCACGGAATCCCCTTTTATGTGGCGGCGCCCACCTCTTCGATCGATATGGAGACCCCGACGGGCGCGGACATTCCCATCGAGGAGCGCCCCGCCGAAGAGGTGACGCAGGGGTTCGGAAAGCGGACGGCTCCCGAAGGGGTGGCGGTCTATAACCCGGCCTTCGACATCACCCCCGCCGAGTATGTGACGGCGATCATCACGGAACGGGGGGTGATCCGGCCGCCCTACGCCGAGGGACTTCGGCGGGTGATGGAAGAACCGCCGAAGTAAGAGGCGGCCCGCCGGTTTCCTTTTTATGTAATCCCGGAATTGCCGGTCCCCGGGAGGCGGCCGGTGCGTCAGGGGCAAAGGCTTGAGGACGGGTTTTTCGAAGGGAAGATGACGCCCCCTTTCCGGGGATCCCTCCGGCGACGCCCCCTGGGGATGGGCTGCCATTTATGGTAAAATGGTCGTGAAGGCGGCGGAAGGCAGGTCCTGTGGCCCTTGACCTTTTTCTGAAAAATAAGGTTCGCTACGAAGGTCAGAATCGTTTCCGCCCGCCTTCGTTTCCTTCTGTTTCGGGAAGGGATTTTTCGGTCACCGGCGATCATGACCCGAAAGGAGGTGAGCCGATGGCCCTGAAAGGGGTCCTGCCTCCGCCCGGAAACCTCCCGCTGTCCGTATAGGGCGGGAGCGACCCCGGCCGGTCAAACAGACGTTTGCCGAAGCTGTCGATTCCCGCCCGATATACCCAACGGGAGGGGATCGCGTTGCGTGGAGGAATCAAATGGGTTTGTCTGGCCTCCGTGCTGTGGGGAACGGCGGGGCTGGTGGGGAAGGGATTGACGGCCGATCACGGCCTCGATCCGCTGGCCGTCGCCGCCTGGCGGCTTCTGGTCAGCTCGCCCCTGCTCCTGTTTGCCGCGTGGCGGGAGGGAGTCCGCCTCGGGACCCCGTCGCCGCCGCTGCGCACCCACGCCGGCTGGTTTCTGCTGTTTGGACTGGCGGTGGCGGGATACCAACTGGGTTATTTTTCGGCGGTGGATCGAACCATGGTGGCCACCGCGACTCTTCTCGCCGTCTGCACCGCCCCGCTGTTCGTCGCGTTGGTGGCCCGCTGGGCGTTCGGTGAGCGGCTCACCTTTCGGGTGGCGGGGGCCTTGGCGTTTGGAGTGTTTGGGACGATCCTGATAATCGGCGTCGACGGCCTGGCCGGCCTGGTGAATCCGCGGTGGTGGACGGGAAATGCGCTGGCGCTTGCCGCCGCCCTTTGCTACGGCGGGTACATCCTGGTCGGAAAGCGTTTGACCGGCGAGCTGCCGCCGATCCGCATCGTCGCCGTCGCCTTCACCCTCGGAGCGGTGTTTCTGCTTCCTTTTCTCCGCTTTCCCGGTCCTTCCTGGGAAGCGTGGGGGATGATCCTCTACTTGGGGATGGTTCCCACGGGCGTCGCCTACATGTTTTACATTGCCGGGCTGAATCGGACAACGGCCACCCAAGCTTCCATCGCGGCCCTGCTGGAACCGCTGACGGCAACCCTCCTGGCGGTGTTCCTCCTGGGAGAGCGTCTCAGCCCCTGGGAGTGGGTCGGGGCTTTCCTGCTGTTTCTATCCCTGTTTTTGCTGGCTTCTCCGGGAAAGGTGCAGCGGCAGGAGGAGACATCGTCCCCGTGAGAGGAGGCTAGAGCGGTTGAGCGCCAGGGGGCCGGTTGGCATCGGGGATTGATCGCCGAAACAAAGTGAAATACGACAAGGGGGTTTCTTCAATGGCCTATGTGATCACTTCCGCTTGCAGGGATGAAAAGGCTGCGGAATGCGTTGAAGTATGTCCCGTGGATGCGATTCACGGCGACGATGTCCAGTATTACATCGATCCGAACACCTGCATCGATTGCGGTGCCTGCGAACCGGTCTGCCCGGTGGAAGCGATTTACCAGGAAGACATGGTTCCCGAAGAGGAGCAGGAATACATCGAGATCAACGCCAACTTCTTCAAGTGAGCGGGCGGCGCGGGTGCGGACCAACGCACCCGCGCCTTTCCAGGGCTCATCCGATGCGAGCCGTCGGCGACAAAGTTTTTGTTCCCCCTTGACGGCGGCGGTGCATCGGATAAATAATAGTCTTTGAAAGCACTTTTTTTCGAAGACTCGGGCCCTTTGCCCGCAGGAAGCATGACACGGGATGTCAGGGAAAGCGCCTATCCGCGGAAGGTGTTTTTTTCTCCGCCATAAATGAATGACCATTCATTCACAAACGTTTTCCGCGGGAGGGCGAAATAGGGAGAGGAGGATCGACTGTGGCGAAGATCAAACGGGCCGCCGTGCTGGGTGCCGGAGTGATGGGAGCCGCCATCGCCGGACACCTGGCCAACGTGGGCATTCCCACCTATCTTTTGGACATCGTTCCGAGGGAATTGACGGAGGAAGAAAAGAAGAAGGGCCTGACGCTGGACGACCCCCGGGTGCGAAACCGGTTGGCCCAGGCGGGCAAGGATCGCCTCCTGAAGGAAAAGCCGTCGCCCCTGTATCACAGGGATGCGGCAAACCTGATCACCGTGGGCAATCTGGAGGATGATCTCGACAAGCTGGGAGAAGTGGACTGGATCGTCGAAGCGGTCGTCGAAAACCTGAAGATCAAGCAGGAGCTCTACGCGAAGGTGGAGCGGGTGTGGAAACCGGGGACGATCGTCAGCTCCAACACCTCGGGGATCTCCATCCGCGCGATGGTGGAAGGGCGCTCGGAGGAGTTCCGCGCCCACTTCCTGGGCACGCACTTTTTCAATCCTCCCCGCTACATGAAACTGCTGGAGATCATCCCGACCGAGGCGACCCGACCGGAAATCGTGGCAGAGATGAAAGCCTTCGCCGAGGACGTGCTGGGCAAAGGGGTGGTCATGGCCAAGGACACGCCCAACTTCATCGCCAACCGGATCGGCGTCTACGGGCTGCAGGTGACATTGAAGGCGATGGAGGAGGCCGGACTGGGTCCGGATGAAGTGGACGCCATCACCGGCCGGGCGATGGGCCGTCCCAAAAGCGCCACCTTCCGCACCCTGGATCTGGTCGGTTTGGACACCTTCGTCCACGTCGCCGACAACGTCCGGGAAAATGTGAGCGATCCCGCCGAGAAGGAAACCTTTGTCGTGTCCCCGCTGCTTCGGGACATGGTGGAGCGGAAGTGGCTGGGCCAAAAGACGGGGCAGGGATTCTACAAAAAGGTGAAGGGAGAAAAGGGCAGCGAGATTCTCGCCCTGGATCCGAAGACGATGGAATACCGTCCGCGCAAGAAGCTGCGCGCCCCGTCCCTGGAAGCGGCCAAGCGGGCCAAATCCCTGCCGGAAAAGCTTCAGGCCCTGGTGTACGCCGACGATGTGGCGGGACGCTTCGCCTGGGAGATCACGAAAAAGACCCTCCTTTACGCGGCGGCCCGCATTCCGGAGATCGCCGACGACATCGTGAGCGTCGACCGGGCGATGAAGTGGGGCTTCAACTGGGATCTGGGTCCCTTTGAAATGTGGGACGCCATCGGCGTGGAGAAGTCCGTCGCCCGCATGCGCGAAGAAGGGGAGACGATTCCGCCCCTCGTGGAGGAGTTGCTCGCCTCCGGCGCCAAATCCTTCTACGGCAAGGAAGACGGAAAAGTCCGCCACTTCCATATCGGCGGGAAGTTCCGTGACGTGGAAGAGCATCCCAAAACCATCTCCCTGGATCGCCTGAAGGAGCAGAACCGGGTGATCAAGGCCAACAAGGGCGCCAGCCTGATCGACATCGGGGATGACGTGGCCCTGCTCGAATTCCATTCGCCCAAAAATGCCATCGGTGCCGACATCATCATGATGATCAACGCGGCGGTGAAGGAGGTTTCCGCCAACTACCGCGGTCTGGTCATCGGCAACCAGGGGACCAATTTCTGTGTCGGCGCCAACCTGATGCTGATCCTGATGGAGGCCCAGGACCAGAACTGGCCGGAGCTCGACCTGATGGTCCGCCAGTTCCAGAAGGCGATGGGATCCCTCCGCTACCTGGACCGTCCGGTGGTGGCCGCTCCCTTCGGCATGACCCTGGGCGGCGGCGTGGAAGTTTGCCTCCCGGCGGACCGCATCCAGGCGGCGGCGGAAACCTACATGGGCCTGGTGGAAGTGGGCGTCGGCCTGATTCCCGGCGGCGGCGGAAACAAGGAGCTGCTTCTCCGCTGGACCGAAGGAGTGGATCCGAAGGAAAAGCTGCTGCTCCAGCCCCTGGTGAACAAAGTGTTCGAGATCATCGGCATGGCCAAGGTGTCCACCAGCGCGCACGAGGCCAGGGATTACAAGTTCCTGAGGCCCTGTGACGGCATCACCGTCAACCGGGATCATCTCCTGTACGACGCCAAACAGGCGGTACTGGCGATGGACCGGGCCGGATACCGGCCGCCGCAGCCCCGGAAGATTCCGGTGGTGGGTGAGTCGGGCTACAACGTGCTGAAACTGGGCGCCTACAACCTGCTGCAGTCGGGCCACATCACGGAGCACGACTACAAGATCGCCTGCAAGCTGGCCTACGTCCTGGCGGGGGGCGCGGTGCCCGAAGGGACGCTGGTTGACGAGCAGTACCTGCTGGATCTGGAACGGGAAGCCTTCCTCAGCCTGGCCGGCGAGCCGAAGTCCCAGCAGCGCATGATGCACATGCTGACCAAAAACAAGCCGCTCCGGAACTGAGTCCGGCGGAAAAAGGGATACAAAGAGGGAGGAGAGGAAAGTTATGCGCGAAGCAGTGATCGTGGCGGGAGTCCGCACGGCTGTCGGGAAAGCCCACAAGGGCACGCTGAAGAACACCCGCCCCGATGAACTGGGAGCCGCCGTCGTCAGGGAACTGATGCGCCGGGTTCCCCAGGTGGATCCCAAGGAAGTGGAAGATGTGATCATGGGATGCGCCATGCCGGAAGGGGAGCAGGGGCTGAACATCGCCCGGATCATCGCGGTCCGCGCCGGCCTTCCCACGGAGGTTCCGGGGATGACCGTCAACCGGTTCTGCTCCTCCGGCCTGCAGACGATCGCCATGGCCGCGGAAAAGATCATGTGCGGCTTCGCCGACGTGGTGATCGCCGGCGGCGTGGAGAGCATGAGCATGGTGCCGATGACGGGCTACAAGCCCTCCCCCAACCCCTACCTGATGGAGCACTATCCTCAGATCTACATGTCGATGGGGCACACGGCCGAGGAAGTGGCCAGAAGGTTCGGCATCTCCCGGGAGGATCAGGACCGCTTTGCCGTGGAAAGCCACCGGAAGGCCCACAAGGCGATCCAGGAAGGAAAGTTTAAGGACGAGATCGTTCCGGTCACCGTCAAGGAGCGGTTCATCGGTGAAGACGGCAAACTGCAGGAGAAGGAGATCGTCTTCGACACCGACGAGGGGGTCCGCCCCGACACCTCGCTGGAGGTGCTGGCCAAACTGAAGCCCGTCTTCCGGGTGGACGGAACCGTCACCGCGGGGAACTCCTCCCAGACCAGCGACGGGGCCGCCGCCGTGATGGTGATGTCGGCGGAGAAGGCCGAGCAGCTGGGCGTAAAACCCATCGCCGTCTATCGTTCCTTCGCCGTCGGCGGCGTCGATCCCGACATCATGGGCATCGGGCCGGTGGTGGCCGTTCCCAAGGCGCTGAAGCTGGCGGGGCTGACGCTGGATCAGGTGGATCTCGTCGAACTGAACGAAGCCTTCGCCTCCCAGTCGCTGGAGGTGATTCGCCGGCTCGAGCTGAATCCGGAGATTGTGAACGTCAACGGCGGCGCGATCGCGCTGGGTCACCCGCTGGGCTGCACCGGCGCCAAACTGACGGTGTCGATCCTCAATGAGCTGGCCCGCCGCAAGCAGAAAATCGGCGTCGTCACCATGTGCATCGGCGGCGGCATGGGCGCGGCCGGCGTGTTTGAAATGGTATCCTGAAAAACCTTAAAAGGAGGAGAAAAAGGATGTCGACGACCGAAAGCGTGGCCAAAAAAGGGGGAGGCTTCCTGCTGGAGCGGCCGGCTCCCGAGGAGATTTTCACCCCCGAGGACATCAACGAAGAGCAAAAGATGATCGCCAAGACCACCGAAGACTTCGTCAAGGAAAAGGTGTGGCCGGTTCTGGAGGAGATTGAGAACCACAACTTCGACCACACCGTGCGCCTTCTGAAACAGGCGGGGGAACTGGGACTGCTCGGCGCCGACGTGCCGGAGGAGTACGGCGGTTTCGGCCTGGACAAAATCACCTCCACCCTGATCACCGAGAAGATGTCCCTCGGCCGTTCCTTCGGGCTCAGCCACGGCGCCCACGTGGGGATCGGGAGCCTGCCGATCGTCTTCTTCGGCAATGAGGAACAGAAGAAAAAATACCTTCCCGCCTTGGCCACCGGCGAGAAAATCGCCGCCTACGCCCTGACGGAGCCCGGTTCCGGTTCCGACGCCCTGGGGGCCAAGACCACGGCCAAGCTGAGCGAAGACGGCAAATACTACCTCCTGACCGGGGAAAAGCAGTGGATCACCAACTCCGGTTTCGCCGACGTCTTCATCGTCTACGCCAAGATCGACGGCGAGAAATTCACCGCCTTCATCGTCGAGCGGGACTTCCCGGGCGTCTCCGTCGGACCGGAAGAGAAGAAGATGGGGATCAAGGGATCTTCCACCCGGACGCTGATCCTGGACGAAGCCCGGGTTCCGGTGGAAAACGTCCTGGGCGAGCCGGGCAGGGGCCATGTGATCGCCTTCAACATTCTCAACATCGGCCGGTTTAAGCTGGCGGCGGGCTGCCTCGGTTCCGCCAAGCGGGCCATCGAAATCTCCGCCAAGTACGCCAAGGAGCGGAAACAGTTCAAGGTTCCGATCGCCAAGTTCGGCCTGATCCGGGAAAAGCTGGCGACGATGGCCGCCAAGACCTATGCCCTGGAGAGCATGGTGTACCGCACCGGCGGATATTTCGAGGAAAACCTCAGCAAAGTGGAAGGGGCCCAGGGGGCGGACGTGGCCAAAGCGATCGCCGAATACGCCCTGGAATGCTCCATCAACAAGGTGTTCGGCTCCGAAGTGCTGGACTACGTGGTGGACGAAGGGGTGCAGATCCACGGCGGTTACGGCTTCATGCAGGAGTACGAGATCGAAAACATGTACCGCGACTCCCGGATCAACCGCATCTTTGAAGGGACCAACGAGATCAACCGCCTCCTGATTCCCGCCACCCTGATGCGCAAGGCGATGAAGGGCGAACTGCCCCTCATTCAGGCGGCCCAGGAACTGCAGGAAGAGCTCATGACGATGATGCCGACGCTGCCGGAAGAGGAGCCGGCCCTGCTGGAGGAAGAGGCCAACCTGATCGACAACGCCAAGAAGATCTTCCTGATGAGCGCCGGCCTCGCCGTCGAGAAATATCAGATGGAACTGGAAAAACAGCAGGAGATCCTGCGGGATATCGCCGACATCGCCATCGAGATTTACGCCATGGAGAGCGCCTGGCTCCGGGCGAAGAAAGCCCTGGACAAGGAAGGCGAAGAAAAAGCCCGGCTCAAGGCGGATCTCACCCGGGCCTACGTCTACGAGGCCTTCCCGCGGGTCGAACAGCGGGCCCGCCACATCCTGTCGGCGATGGAGGAAGGGGATGTCCTCCGCACCCAGCTCTCCGTCCTGAAGAAATTGACCCGCTACACCCCGATCAACGAAGTCTCCCTCAAGCGTTCCATCGCCAAACAGGTCCTCGAAGCGGACGGCTATGTGGTCTGAGGGTGCAAGAAACACACCCCCGCACAAGTGGTCAAGCCCCAAAAATGTAGACACGTAAAAACACCCGGCTTATGCGGCGTGCTGACGCCTGTATTCTACAGGCGTCAGCTTGTTTAATTTCAGTTGAAGCCGCTCCTCGTTGTAAAAACGAATATACCTTTGAATTAGGATTTGAGCCTGCTCAGTATCTTGGATATGATGGTGTTGGAGAGCTTCTGTCTTTAAGTGGGAGAAGAAGCTCTCGATTGGGGCATTGTCCAAGCAATTGCCTCTTCTTGACATGCTGGATCTGAGGCCAAACTGAGCTAGCATGTGATGGTAGTCATGGGACGTGTACTGGAAACCACGGTCACTGTGAAGGATGGTTCCAGACACGT
>NZ_FOOK01000020.1 GCF_900113175.1 Planifilum fulgidum
TAAGCGCTGAAAGCATCTAAGCGCGAAGCCCCCCTCAAGATGAGATTTCCCACTCGCAGGCTTGCCTGCGAGGTAAGACCCCTCGGAGAAGACGAGGTGGATCGGTCCGAGGTGTAAGCGCAGCAATGCGTTCAGCTGACGGATCCGAATCGGTCGAGGGCTTCTCCTTGCACCTCCACGCACTTGATCCCGTAGCCAATTTTGAGGGTGCGGAGCATCCTCAGCCACAATGCCGTCTGGTGGCAATAGCGGAGGGGACCCACCCGTTCCCATTCCGAACACGGAAGTTAAGCCCTCCAGCGCCGATGGTACTGGGGGCGGGAGCCCCCGGGAGAGTAGGTCGCTGCCAGGCGGCCAAAAAAAGACCCGGTCTTAGTGACCGGGTCTTTGATTTTTTCGCACATCACGGAGCCTTTTGGAATGGTTCGGAAAGTGTTGGTGGTTGCCAATATCCTCTTTTGTTTTTCCTTCCCGCTGCGGATCAGGATGGCGTTTTCCGTGAAAGTGCAGAGGAAGACTGCAGAACCGAAGTCCGAAACCTCGGGATAGGGGATTCGGACCCCTGCATGCCGGCGTGAAAGGCTGGCGTGTTCACCACTTCACCGGCGGGACACGCCGGAGCTCCCAACCAGACGCGAACTGGTGACCTCTTCCTTACCATGGAAGTGCTCTACCTGCTGAGCTGTGGGAGCATGGCTCCTCCGGGTTGATGAATTTGGACGCCTTCCATGGTCGGGATGAAAGGAAAGGGGAATTGGATTCAATTCACCCACATAGTGTGGATTTTTATGCGGGAATATTTTTTCTTTTTGGTACACTATTGTCAGAGTCTTTCCATTCCCCGCATGGCTGTGCGGGTCACCTTCTCGTCGGAAGGAGGGCGTGGGATGGATGAGCCATCAAGACCCAAAGAATCAAATAGGCCCAAAGCAGATGAAAGAGCTTAAAAAAAGGGCCCTTCAAAGGGGAATCATGATCACGTTCATTTCGGTCAGTCTGCTCAGTCTGTGGTTGTTCATCGCTTATCAATTCGGCTGGTTGACCGGGGCTGTGACACGAACCGCGGCAGCGTGGATCGGCCAATTGACGCCGGCCATCTCCGCTTGGCTGATGCATCACATCGGTCAGGGGGAGGGATCGTTTTACGGTTTTCGGCGCCCAACGCTGAAGTGGATGTTTCGGGGATGGATTCTGGGAATCGGACTTCCATCTGCGGCGTTTGGGGTTACGGGGATTTTTGGATGGGGCTCATTTGCTTCTTCATGGTCTGATGTGATGGAAAACATTCGGGAACAAGGGTTTGTAAGCCTGCCGTCCGATGTGTCCGTTTTACTCCTCTATGTGCTGTTTTCTTTGTTTGTTGTTCCATTGTTGTTGACCTTTTTTGCTTTGGGAGAGGAGATCGGTTGGAGGGGGTATCTTTTATCGCAGCTGCTCGTTTTCGGCCGCCGAAAAGCATTGCTCCTCTCCGGCCTTTTCTGGTCCGTGTGGCACATTCCACTGGTTATGGTCGGTCAAGTCTATCCCGGACATCCGGCGGCCGGGTCGCTTCTCATCGTTCCATTTATCACAGGAGTGGGTGTGATCCTGGGCCATCTTCGCATGTCATCCCGAAGTATATGGATTCCCTCTCTTGCACACGGCACGTTTAACGCTCAGATGGCGGGTCCCGCAGCCGTGTTGGTTTCCGCATTCTCGCCGGTTTCCGGAGGATTTATGGGTGTGGCTGGAATCCTGGTGATCTGGTCCATCGCTTTGTGGCTGTTGTGGAAACGATAATCTTTTGAAATGAGTCCCGGGAAGGTTGCGGATTCACGCATCTGCCGAGGGATGAACTGGAGTTTTGTGCATAAAAAATGGTATACTTATACCTAACAAACCGTATTCGTATAAAAAGCGAAAAACGCCGACGGAAAGGCTTGGATTCGGGTTCTGACGCCTTTTTCCTCTTTCTGACGGTCGGAAGGACGGGAAAATCGGGTATGATCCACCGCCGACGAGGAAACAATGGTTGAAAAAACTATGAAAAGGTGGGTCGACGGATTGATAGAAAAGAGTTCCCCCGTCTGTTGCATCGTATGCGAACAGCCGCGTCACGAGGGGATATCGGTTTTGGATGAGTTCATCTGCGACGATTGTGAGCGGAGCATCGTCCGCACTCCGGTGGAGGATAAAAAATATTCCTTTTTTGTGACGCAACTAAGCCGAATCTGGCTGAACTGGCAGGGCTCAGCCCCGGGGACGTGAAAGGTTCCCTTTTTCATTTTCCGAGGTGTTGCGGCATGAAGGCGGATCGACAACGAAGGGCGCCCCTGTATGAGGCGCTTGTGCGGCATATGAAGCGAAATCCCGGCAACTTCCACGTGCCCGGCCACAAGCAGGGCCGGGTGTTCGATGAAGAAGGACTCAAGCTGTTCGGTTCGGTTTTGTCCATCGATCTGACGGAGCTTTCCCCCTTGGACGATCTGCACGATCCCGCCGGGGTGATCGCCGAGGCCCAGGCGTTGGCGGCGGAGGCCTTCGGGGCTGATGAGACCTTTTTTCTGGTCGGCGGGAGCACGGCGGGCAATCTGGCGGCGATCCTCAGCTGCTGCAATCCGGGAGACGTGCTGCTGGTGCAGCGCAGTTCCCATCAATCGGTGTTTCACGCCTGCATGTTGGCCGGGGTGCGTCCGGTGTATCTGGGAACCCGGGTGGATGAAAAGAGCGGCTTGGATCAGGGGATCGATCCGGAGATTCTGGCGGAGGCTTTGGAACGTTTTCCCGAGGCCAAGGCCGTGGTGGTGACCAGCCCCTCCTACCACGGGGTGGTTCAACCCATCGACCGGTTTGCCGACCTCTGCCACGCTCGCGGCACCCCCTTGATCGTGGACGAAGCCCATGGAGCGCATTTCGGCTTTCACCCTTCTCTTCCTCCCCCGGCAATCCGATCCGGCGCCGATCTGGCGGTCCAGTCCACCCACAAAATGCTGCCGGCGATGACCATGGCCTCCATGCTGCACCTGCGGGGAAAGCGGATACGTCGGGAGCGGTTGACCCGCTGGCTCCGGATTCTCCAGTCCAGCAGCCCCTCCTACCCCCTCATGGCTTCCCTCGACTTGGCGAGGAAGCTGGCGGCGACGGAAGGGCGAAAGCGATTGGAGGACGTCTTGTCCGGCCTTGCAGCCATCCGGGAGCGGATCGGCGGCCTCCGCCGCCTCTCGGAAGCGGTCGGCCCCCTTCCCCAGGATCCCCTCAAACTGTCCCTGCAATCCGAGACGGGAACGTCCGGTTTTCGGATGGCCGAATGGCTGGAAAGCCGGGATTGTTTCCCCGAGATGGCCGACCATCGCCGGGTGCTGTTCACCTTTTCCCTGGCGCGACCGGGACGGGCGGAGGAGCGCCTGCTGTCCCTTTTGAGCGAATTGGACGAGCATCTGGCCGAAATGCCGAAGTCCCCCCCGCTTCCCCTTCCCCCCTTTCAGCGGTGGCGGGTGGGGGAAGGGCTGACCCGCTGGATGGATGCCTCAGGCATTCCCGTTCCCCTCGAAGAAGCGGTGGGAAGGCTTTCTGCCGACATGGTGCTCCCTTATCCTCCGGGAATCCCGCTCATCCTGCCCGGCGAGCGCTGGACGGAAGAGCAGGCCCTTTTTTTGCGGCAAGTGGTGGAAGCGGGGGGCCGGGTGCGGGGACTTTCCTCGGTTTCTCCGCTCTGCGTTTCCGTGTTAGAATAAGTTGACGGTTTCATTGGTCAATCGGCCGGAAGGCCAATGGAGGATCGGAGAATGAACGGTTGGTTGATCACATTGGAAGGCCCGGAAGGCGGGGGGAAATCGACGCAGATCGCCCTGCTCCGGGATTTTTTGGAGCGGGCCGGCGTGCCTTGCACCGTGGTGAGGGAGCCGGGAGGAACGGAGATCGGCGACCGGATCCGGGGAATCCTGCTGGATCCCCGGGCCGCGGACATGACGGTGAGGACGGAGATTCTGCTGTATGCGGCCTCCCGGGCCCAGCTGGTGGAACGGGTGATTCTCCCGGCCCTGCGCCGCGGAGAGGTGGTTCTGTGCGACCGATTTGTGGATTCCAGCATGGCATATCAGGGGTTCGGAGCGTTTTGGGACCGGGAGGAGATCCGCTTGGTGAACCGGGTGGCCACGGGCGGTCTCCGGCCGGATCGGACGTACCTTTTGGACGTCCCGGTGGAAGAGAGTATCCGCCGCCTCCAAAGTCGGGGGCGGGGGGTTGACCGCATCGAACGGAAGGGAAAGGAGTATCATGAACGGGTTCGCCAGGGCTTTTTGCACCTTGCTTCAGCCGAGCCGGACCGCTTTTTGGTGGTGGATGCGAGTCGTCCCGCCGACGAGGTGTTCCGCATTCTTAGGCGGGATTTGGAAAAGCTGATTCCCATATCCCGGGAGGGAGAAGCGTGAAACTGATCATCGCGGTGGTGCAGGATCGGGACAGCAATCGCCTGTCACAGGCGCTGGTAAGGGAAAACATCCCGGTGACCAAACTGGCCAGTACCGGAGGGTTTCTGCGGGCGGGAAACACCACCTTTCTGATCGGGGTGGGCGATGACCAGGTGGAAAAGGTCCTGGATATCATCCGGGAAAACAGTCAGGTTCGAAAGGAATTTATCACCCCCCACATGGGCGGGGACACCCAGGAAGGCGGTTCCTGTCCGGTGGAAGTCCGGATCGGGGGAGCGACCGTCTTCGTCCTGGCGGTGGAGCGGTTTGAGCATTTTTGAGCGGAGGGTTGGACATGTCTTTCGATGCGGTTCTGGGGCAGGAGAAGGCGATTCGCCGGATACGTGCGGGAATTCTGCGGAATCGGGTGGCCCACGCCTACCTTTTTACCGGTCCCCCGGGCGCGGGAAAGCGCCGGGCGGCGCTGGAGCTTTCGAAGGCCCTCAACTGCCCTGCCGCTCCTCCCGATGATTCCTGCGACCGCTGCGAAACTTGCCGTCGGATCGAACACGGAAATCACCCCGACGTGGTGCGGATTGTACCGGAGGGGGCCTCGATCAAGATCGAGCAGGTGCGGCGCCTGCAGCGGGAATTCGCTTATGCCGCCGCGGAAGCGGAGCGCCGCGTGGTGATCATCGAAGAGGCGGAGACGATGACTGCGGAAGCGGCCAACAGCATGCTCAAATTTCTGGAGGAGCCGGTGACGCCGATGGTTGCGGTGCTGATTGCGGAAAAGGAGGATGCGGTGCTTCCGACGATCCGTTCCCGTTGTCAGCAGATCCGCTTTGTAAAGCCGTTGCCGGAACGCCTCGAACAGCGGCTGATCGAGGAAGGGATGGACCCGGCGCTGGCCCGGATCGCCGCCCATCTGGGCGGCGGAGAGGAAATCCGCCGTTTCGCCGAAGGGGAGGAGTTTGCCCGACTTTGTGAGCAAGTGATAAAATGGAGTGGAGAAGTGCTCGCCGGCCGGGGAGAGGCGCTGATTTCCCCGGAGGCGGAATGGATGAGAGGAAATCCGGACAAGCAAGTGCTGGAAACGGTTCTCGATCTGATGCTCCTTTGGCTTCGGGATCTGTTGAATCGGATGCTGGGGCGAGCAGGCCGGGAAATCTTCGCCCGCTGGGAGGCCGAACAAATCCGGCAGTCCGCCGGGTGGACGCCGTCCCGGCTGGTTCAGGCGATGGATTGTGTCATCCATGCGCGGCGGCAGCTGAGCGGACCGGTCCAGCCCCAGTCCGTATTCGAACAGATGGTGTTGGCCATTCAGGAGGGATCGCTCCATGTACGCAGTGACCGGAGTCCGCTTTCGACAGGCGGGTAAGATATATTATTTCGACCCCTGCGGATTGCCCGTCCGACCGGGAGATCACGTGATCGTTGAAACCGTGAGGGGAATCGAATACGGGAAAGTGGTGTCGGGAATCCGCTATGTCACGGAGGAGGAGGTTGTCCTCCCCCTGAAAAAGGTGATCCGCATCGCCGGACCGGAAGATGCCGAACAGGTGGAGCGGAACCGCAAGGCGGCCCGGAAGGCCATGGATATTTGCCGGGAAAAGATCCGGGAGCACGGATTGGAGATGAAGCTGGTCGACGCCGAATACACCTTCGACCGGAACAAGGTGATCTTCTATTTCACCGCCGACGGGCGGGTCGATTTCCGGGAGCTGGTGCGCGATTTGGCCGCGGTGTTCCGGACGCGGATCGAACTTCGGCAGATTGGCGTGCGGGACGAGGCGAAGATGCTGGGCGGAATCGGTCCATGCGGCCGGATCCTCTGCTGTTCCTCTTTTCTCGGGGACTTTGAACCGGTTTCGATCAAGATGGCCAAGGATCAAAACCTTTCCCTCAACCCAGTGAAGATTTCCGGACTGTGCGGACGATTGATGTGCTGTCTGAAATATGAAAATGAACTTTATGAGGAAGCGAAGCGCCGGATGCCCGATGTGGGGACGCGGGTTCGCACCCCGGAAGGGGAAGGAAAAGTGGTGCTCCTCAATCTGCTGGAACGGAGGGTGCAGGTCCAATTGAGCGATTCGGGGCGCACCGTGGAACATCCGGTGGAAGAGATCCATGCGAAATCCTGAACTTTTTGGGGATTGAGGTGGAGGCGTGGACAAGCAGGAAATGTTGAACCGTATGGTTCGGATGGAAGAGAGGATCGGCGAGCTTTATGAGGAGCTTAGCGCACTGAAACAGCAGGTCGTGGAACTGATCGAAGAGAACACGCGGCTGAAGATGGAAAACCAGTCCCTGCGGGAATGGAAAACCCGTTTGCAGAGCCAGGAAACGATGCCCGGAGAGGAAGCGGAAAAGAAGGTTTCTCCCCCGGAGACGGGAGCGAAAGGCGGGGTGGATCACCTGCTGCAGCTGTACCAGGAAGGCTTTCACATCTGCAACGTCCACTACGGCCAGATGCGGCCGGAGGGGGACTGCCTGTTTTGCCTCGCATTTCTCAACAAGTCGTCTGCGGATTGAAGGCGCTGGGAATACCGGCGTTCTTTTTTACTTTGGACGAAAGGGGACCGGAAGATGCAGGTGCAGCGAAGCTTTGAGGACGCGGCGGAAGGGGGGGCTCTGTACGTTGTCGGGACTCCGATCGGCCATCTCCAGGATTTGAGTCCCCGGGCGAAGGAGATTCTGGAGCAAGCGGACGTGATCGCCGCCGAAGATACCCGGCATACCCGGAAACTGCTGACACGGTTCGACATTTCCAAGAAAGAACTGGTCAGTTACCACGAACACAACCGGAAATCCCGGGGACCGCAGTTGATCGAGCGGCTTCTCGGGGGTGAGTCCGTCGCCCTGGTGAGCGATGCGGGGATGCCGGCCATCTCCGATCCCGGCGCCGAGCTGGTCCGGGAAGCCCTGGAACGGGAAATCCCGGTCATTCCCATTCCCGGGCCCAACGCGGCCGTCACCGCCCTGGTCGCTTCGGGAATTCCTCCCGTTCCCTTCGTGTTCCTCGGCTTTCTGCCCCGGATTTCCAAGGAGCGGGAGAGGGTGCTGTCCCGGTGGAAGGAGGCGGAGGCCGCCCTGGTCTGTTACGAGGCGCCCCACCGGCTGGTCCCCACCCTGGAGTCGGTGCGCAAGGTGCTGGGGGACCGCCGCATCGCCCTGGCCCGGGAGATGACCAAGGCTCACGAGGAGTGGCTCAGGGGAAAAGTGAGCGAGATCCTCGCCCATTTGGCGGAGCACCCTCCCCGCGGGGAATACACGCTGGTGATATCCGGTGCCGACCCGGTCGACCGTTCCGGACAGTCCGAAGAAAAGTGGTGGTCCCCCCTCACCGTCGAGGAACATGTGGAGTGGTATCTTCGCCGGGGGCAATCCAAGAAGGAGGCGATCCGCTCCGCCGCCCGGGACCGATCCCTGCCCAAGCGGGAAGTTTATCGGATGGTTCACCGCGAAAACAAAGAAGGAAATTAGAAAGGCCTTCCGCTGCGCGGAAGGCCTGCGCATGAGCGCGAACAGAACCGAAAAGAAAAGGAAGAATATGCAAAAACGCGCTTCTTTCCATGTAATTACAATGAAAACGATTACTCCACGGTTACTCCTTCTTTCTCCTTTTGGAGCAATTGGTACATTTCTTCAATGCACTTTTTGCTTACGACTTTGTTCCTATAGCGAATGGTGTTGTCCACTTCGCCGGTAAAAATGCAAGCTGGTTCATATTTTTTTAACACGATCCGTTCGCCGTCCACGAAAATTTCCAGCGCATCCTTTTCTCCGATCCCCAAGGTCCTGCGCAGTTCAATCGGAATCACCACGCGCCCCAGCTCGTCCACCTTCCGCACAATTCCGGTAGATTTCAGCATTTTTCACTTCTCCTCTCTTTTGCAGTCTTTTTGATCTTGGTCTCGAAGCCGTCAAATTTCGACAGAAACGGCGTCATCAACATCATACCAGCGATTCCCATTACAGTCAATAAGACAATCATTTTTCGCCGCGTATTTTTTACAACATTCACAGTAAATTGATATCCGCGTGACGTGGGGCTTTTTTTCCCCTGCGCCCGGGTGATTGCCGAGGAATTTTTTTGTAGACTGTTAGTGTACGGGATGGACCAAGGCGTGCGGAAGGAGGAGGAAGCGTGCTCCCCGTTTCCGAAGAGTTGAAGCGAAAGTTGCGGGCGCTGAATCGGGAGCTGCGCCGGATGTTTCCCCCTGCCGAATTTCGGTTGGAAAATCTGAGGCGGCGGCTGGAGGAGTCGGGAACTTTTTTTCGGGTGGACAAGTGGCCGGAGGAGGAACTGAAAGCCTGGCTCGGTGAGGGGCTGCTGGTCGGGGTGGACGGTTCGGTCAACTCGACCTCCGGAGCCCACCCCCACACCCTCTCGGTTTTTCAGGCCCTGGCCAAGGGGACGCGCGGGGAGGAACACTGGGAGGCGGAAGTGTACACTCCCTTGCTGGAGCCGGAGGAGGAGACGGGGGGAGGAGCCGCCCGGGAAGCCCGGCGGCGGGGAACCATCCTGTCCGGTCTGGAGATCCGGGCCGCTTTGGAAGCGGTGAGAAAATGGACCCCCCGGGTGGTGATGATGGACGGCTCCCTGCGCCATTTCATGATTGACGATGCGGAAGGTTGGGCCCAATTGAAGGAGGCGGCGGAGCGGGCCGGGGTGCTTCTGGTGGGGGTGTCGGAGGAGATCGGGACCAGGGGATTGGCCCGGGCGCTGTTTCCCGACCGGCCGACCTGGTCGGACCGGGACATTTTGTACGGCGTCCTGGGGCAGGGGGAGGCGTATGCCTGGGAAGGATGGAACGCTTCCGACACCGGGTTGTGGAAAGTGGTGCTTCGACCCTCCGCAAGTCCCCAGCCCGTCGGCATCGATGGGCTGATCAGCCAGTGGGAACATCGCGGCGACCTGATCCGCCTTTGTCGGACGCTGACGCCGGAGACGGGGAGAGGCATCCCCCTGTGGCTGGATATCGTCGATGCGGAAGTGCGGGTGACGGATCCGCTTATCGAGGCGATGGTGGAAGAGTATATCGACCCGGATCTGCTTCACCGCCTGCTGTTGCCGAAGCGGAGAGAGCGGAATCTTTGATGCGCCTGTCCGGAAGGCGCCTTTTCCCCCGTCGCGTTTTCGCTTCCGGAAGCAGTTTGCAAGGAGGAGCGTCCCGGAAGGGTTTCCTGGTAAAGGAGGTAGACGGCCGTGCAAGTGGTGGGAGTGACAACCCAACAGGAAGTGTACGTGGTTTCCAGGGAGCGGAAATTTCGGGTGAACGAGATCCTCATCATCGAGGATGAATCCCTTAATTATCCCCGGGGGGAAGTGGTGGAGACCCTTTCCTACAACCGGCTGATACCGATGGGAATGGACAAGTCCCTGGTGGATTCCCAGGTGATTTCCTCCCTGGAACAGATCGGCTACGATATCGGAGCCGATGAGATCAACCTGGCCAAAATCCGCCTCTTTTCGGAGGCCCCCCATCCGGTGCGGACCGGGTGCCGGGTGCGCCCTCCCAGCTTTGACGAGGTGCGGGAACTTTTGGTGAAGCAGCTCCCGGAGGAAGGAATGGTTCTCGGGGAGATCCTGGGGACGGAGTCCTTGGCGCCGACCCTTCCCCCGGAGCTGTCCGGACAGCTGTTCCGGTTGGAGGAGGGGCAGATCCTTCCCCAACAGGGAGTTCCCTTCGTCTTCGACATCCGGTCGATGCAGCAGTATCCCCACATCGGCATCTTTGGCGGCTCCGGTTCGGGCAAGTCCTTCGGCCTCCGGGTGATGTTGGAGGAACTGATGAAGCTGTCCATCCCGACGGTCGTCTTTGATCCCCACTATGAGATGGATTTCAGCGAGCGGGTGGAGGAGCTGAAGGGCCGCGGCCCCGACTTCAGAGACCGGTGGCTTTCCGTCCAGGTGGGCCGGGAGGTGGGGGTGCTCTTTTCGGCCCTCTCCACCCGGGATGTGATTCAGCTCCTGGGAGCGGCAGGAAACCTGACCGACTCGATGACCAACGTGATCGAAACCCTCCATCGGAGGGGGGATTCCTATCAGTCTTTCAGCGACCGGCTGAGCAACGTGGCCATGGCCCTGGAGGAGGGAAGCAAAGGCCTGGAACGGCGCCTCCGGGATCCTGAACTGACGCTGGAGGAGGCGGAAAAAATCCGGGATCTTATGGGCCTGCTGCAGAAATACAACAGCCTGCCCCTGGCTTCGGTCAGGGGGGTGCAGTGGCGCCTGTCGCGTCTGGAGAAGGCGGGGCTGTTTCAGCGCGATATCCAGCCCATTGAGCGCGCCCTGGAACAGCGGAAGCTGGTGGTGATCCAGGGACCTGCCTGGGTGCTCCAGGTCTTTTCCACCTATGTGACCGGCAGCCTCTACCGGAAGCGGAGGGATTACCGGGATGCCCGGATGAACGGGGAGGAAGCGGCTTTCTTCCCGCCCTTTATCGTGGTCACCGACGAGGCCCACAATTTCGCTCCGAAGGGGATGGATTCCCCGGCCAAATCCATTCTGAAGGAAATCGCCCAGGAAGGGCGGAAATACGGGGTTTTCCTGGTCTTGGCCACCCAGCGACCCACTCTGTTGGACGAGACGATCACCGCCCAGCTCAATACCAAATTTGTGTTCCGGACGGTGCGGGGCACGGACATCGCCACCCTGAGGGAGGAGACGGATCTGACGCCGGAGGAAGGGAAGCGCCTTCCCTATCTCCGGTCCGGCGACACCTTTGTATCCTCAGCGGTGTACGGGAGGACGATCTTCGTCCGGATCCGGGCGGCTTACACCCGGAGTCCTCACGTGGCGGATCCCTTCGCGGAACTTCATGCGGTGTCCGAAGAGAGGGACCAAAGGGTGCTTGAAGCGATTCAGCAGCGGCTGCCTTTGTTTGACACCGATCTGATGGACGCCGTGGCCCACATCAACCGGACCTGCGGCCTCAACTGGGAAGTGAGCCGGCTGAAGCAGGAGCTGGACCGGCTGGCCGCGGAGGGCCGGATTCTCCGGAAGGAATCCCCCTTTGCGGTCCGGTATGATGTGAAGCGGTGAAGGGAGATCAGATCGTGCTTCAGAAGACGGGATCGAAAGGGGGAGAACCTTTTGTGAAGGGGGACTGGAGAAGGGATCGGATCGGCTCCGCTCTCCGCGGCGAAAACCCGATGGTGCTGGCCAAGATGAAAAGCGGGTTCGCCGTGATCGGGGATACCCAATTTCTGCCCGGCTATTGTTTGCTGTTGGCGTATCCCCGGGTGGAGTCGCTGAACCGGCTGAGCCTGGAAAGGCGCCGGGACTTTTTGTTCGACATGAGTCTGATCGGCGACGCCGTCGAGCAGGTCTGCCGGCCGATAAGGGTCAATTATTCCATCTACGGAAACAGGGATCCCTTTCTGCACGCCCACATCTTTCCCCGGTACGATTGGGAGCCGGAGGAACTGAAGATGCATCCGGTCTGGCGATATCCCGATGAAAAATGGACGGACCGGCGATACCAATACAATGAGGAGAAACACGGCGAGTTGCGCAAAAGGCTGAAGGAAGCCCTGCTGGATGGGATGAAGCGGGCGTATCGCCGCTGAAGAAAATCGGTTCTTTAATAAGCGGATCGATGCGGGAGGCCGAATTTTTCCGGCGGCTCGATGTATAGGGAGGCGATTCTTCGGCAATCAAGGGTAATAAATTT
Source organism: Planifilum fulgidum (assembly GCF_900113175.1). Taxonomy (NCBI): domain Bacteria; kingdom Bacillati; phylum Bacillota; class Bacilli; order Caryophanales; family Thermoactinomycetaceae; genus Planifilum; species Planifilum fulgidum. The sequence goes on from NZ_FOOK01000020.1 coordinate 12,071, forward strand.
TCGGATTCGGGTGACGGGGCGGCATTCCCTCTCCGCCGATCGGGGAGGTTTCCATGTCCTGAAGACCGCTTTAGGTGGTGGACGGTTGATTTGTCTTCTCCGGATTCGCTATAATGGTATAACACGATAACCGATATTTTCCGGAAATAGCTGTCCGTCGATGAAGGGGATGAGTAACCGCCGGCCGGCCATCGACAGAGAGCCGGGGCAGGTGAAAGCCGGCATGGCCGCCGCGGTGAACATGGCCCCCGAGATCCCGCCCTGAAGCCGGCGCCGGTGGGTAGGGGCGGGCGCACTCCGGCGTTATCGGAGCAGTGCACGGCACTGGCTGAGGGCATCCGCCGCGAGGGGATGCCGAAATTGGGTGGTACCGCGTGAGGAAACCCTCTCGCCCCATGTTCGGGCGGGAGGTTTTTTGATATTGGGAAAGGAGGAACAGGTGTGGCGGAACAAAAAACCTTCTACATCACGACGCCGATCTATTATCCCAGCGACAAACTGCACATCGGCCACGCTTATACCACGGTGGCCGGCGATGCGATGGCCCGCTACAAGCGGCTCAAGGGATATCGGGTGATGTACCTGACCGGAACCGACGAACACGGCCAGAAGATCCAGCGCAAGGCCCAGGAACAGGGGAAGACTCCCCAGCAGTTCGTCGATGAAATCGTGGCGGGCATCCGCCAGCTCTGGGATCGTCTGGACATCTCCTACGACGACTTTATCCGGACGACCGAGGAGCGGCACAAGCGGGTGGCGCAGAAGATCTTCAAGCGCTTGATGGATCAGGGGGACATCTATCTCGGCGAGTACGAAGGCTGGTACTGCACCCCCTGCGAATCCTTCTGGACGGAGCGGCAGCTGGTGGACGGGAACTGTCCCGACTGCAACCGGCCGGTGGAAAAGGTGCGGGAGAAGAGCTACTTTTTCCGGATGAGCAAGTATGTGGACCGGCTGTTGGCCCATTACGAGGCCCATCCCGACTTCATCCAGCCGGAGTCCCGGAAGAACGAGATGATCCAAAACTTCATCAAGCCGGGTCTGGAGGATTTGTGCGTATCCCGCACCACCTTCGACTGGGGCATTCCGGTGCCCGGCGATCCGAAGCACGTGATGTACGTGTGGATCGACGCTTTGACCAACTACATCACCGCCATCGGCTATCTGTCGGACGACCCCGAGGAACGGGCCAAATTTGAGACCTTCTGGCCGGCGGATGTGCACCTGGTGGGAAAGGAGATCGTCCGCTTCCACACCATCTACTGGCCGATCATGCTGATGGCCCTGGGGCTTCCCCTGCCGAAAAAGGTGTTCGGTCACGGTTTCCTGCAGTTGAAGGAAGGGAAGATGTCCAAATCGAAGGGGAACGTGGTTTATCCGATCCCCCTGATTGATCGGTACGGGTTGGACGCCCTCCGTTACTATCTGCTTAGGGAAGTCCCCTTCGGCGCGGACGGTTCCTTCACCCCGGAAGGTTTCGTGGAGCGGATCAACGGCGATCTGGCCAACGACCTGGGGAACCTCCTCCACCGGACGCTCACGATGGTGGAGAAATACTTTGGCGGCATCGTCCCGGCGGCCGTCGAAGGAGCCACTTCCCACGACGGAACTTTGAAGCGCCTGGCGGAAGAGACGGTGGACCGGGTGGAGGAAGCAATGGAGGCGCTCCAGTTCTCCGTCGCCCTGACGGCGATTTGGGACCTGATCCGCGGCACCAACAAATACATCGAACAGACGATGCCCTGGGAATTGGCCAAGGACCCGGCCAAGAAGGACGTCCTGGGCTCGGTCCTCCATCACATTTTGGAGTCGCTCCGGATTGTGAGCGTGCTCCTTCAGCCCTTCCTGACCCGCACTCCCCGCCGGATGTGGGAGCAGCTGGGCCTCTCCGAAGGGGAGCTGACTTCCTGGGAGAGCGCCTGCCGGTTCGGTTCCTTCCCCGCCGGCATCCGGGTCAAGAAGGGGGATCCCCTCTTCCCCCGTTTGGACGTGAAGGAGGAGGTGCAGGCCATCCGGCGGATGATGGGCGCTTCCCTCGCCGATTCCTCGGAATCCAAGGAATCCGGGAAGAAACCGGAAAAGGATGCGTCCAAGAAAGAAGGGAAGGGGGCGGAGGATACTCCCGGGATCATCACCATCGACGACTTCGCCAAGGTGGACCTGCGCGTGGCGGAAGTGGTGGAAGCCGACCGGGTGAAGGGGGCCGACCGGCTGCTGAAGCTGCAGTTGGATCTGGGCGGGGAGCGCCGCCAGGTGGTGGCCGGGATCGCCCAATATTATCAGCCGGAGGAGCTGACCGGCCGCAAAGTGATCTGCGTGGCCAATCTGAAACCGGCGAAGCTCCGAGGAGAGCGCTCCGAGGGAATGATCTTGGCCGCCAAGGACGGGGACCGGCTGGTGCTTGCCACCGTATCCGGCGACATTCCGAGCGGCACCCGGGTGAAATGAAACCGGCCGATCGCTCCGGAGAGGATCTCCGGGGTGGTCGGCTGTTTCCTATGTATTTCCGGCAGGGGAGCGTCGCGAAACGGCCGGGCGGAGTTTGGCGCCACCTTGGAGCCGGGCGGAGTTTTGATTCCCCTTGCATAAAGGGGGTGCGGCGGAACGTTTGGGGACGGGAAAACCTGGTGGGAGGGCCGAAATGTTGGCCTTTCACCGGGGCCGGGCTTTCGTTTCGGAAAAGCGGTGCGGAATCCGGTCCAAAGTGCTTAAAGCATCCGCATCCGGTGCGAAGCGGCCCCTCCGGCGGCACGATCCGCCCCCTTCGGGTTGAAATTTCAGGAATGATTCCCGGCATTACGGGGAAATGAATGGGTGATTGCCGTCCGTTGGCGAAATCGACTTCGATCTTTTACAATGGACAAAGGAAAAAATCTGCAGTGAAGGCAGGCCGCGGATTTTCTCCCGGCCCGACAGCGGCTGAGGCTGTGCTTGCGGCGGGAAGAGAGATCACGGGTGGAGGAAGTCGCATGTTGCATCGATCGCGATCCAGTGAGTGGTTGATCGCCGTGTTGATCGCGGTGCTGTTGGCGATGGTGATCCGGCTGTATTTTTACGCTCCCTACCGGGTGTACGGCAGCTCCATGTTTCCCACCCTGCAGGGGGATGAGCTGCTGATCGTGAACAAATGGATCTACGGTCAGCGATTTCCTTCCTACGGCGATATCATCGTGTTTCACACGGAGGAGGACCGGGATTTCATCAAGCGGGTGATCGGCCTTCCGGGCGATGAAATCGCCATTCGCGACGGTTATGTGTGGCGGAACGGGAAAAAACTGAAGGAACCTTACATAAGCAGCGAAATCCGGGGAGACTACCCGACCACGCGGGTGCCGCCCGGCCACCTGTTCGTCCTGGGGGACAACCGCAATTACAGCCGGGACAGCCGGGAGATCGGGATGGTCCACGTCGATGAGGTGGTGGGAAGGGCGGAAATCGTTCTCTATCCCCTGGACCGGTTTCAACTGCTTGTAAGATGATGGTGGGAGGAGGATCTGCGGCATGCTGTTTGACAGCCACGCCCATCTGAACGATGAACAATTCGACGATGACCGGGACGAAGTGATCCGAAGGGCGCGGGAACAAGGCGTTTCCCGGATTCTCAACATCGGCTTCAACCGCGAAACGATTCAATCCACCCTCGCTCTGGCGGAACGATACGACTTCATCTACGCGGCGGTGGGATGGCATCCCCATGACGCCGCGGCGATGACGGACGCCGATCTCAAGTGGCTCCGCTCCCTGACGGAACATCCCAAGGTGGTGGCGCTCGGGGAAATGGGCCTGGATTACTACCGCAATCATTCGCCGAGGGCGGTCCAGGAAGAGGTTTTTCGCCGCCAGATTCGCCTCGCGCGGGAGGTCGGCTTGCCGATCATCATCCACAACCGGGAGGCGGACGACGACGTTCTCCGGGTGCTTCGGGAGGAAGGGGCGGCGGAAGTGGGAGGCGTGATGCACTGCTTCGGCGGGGACTGGGAGATGGCCCAGCGGTGCCTGGAGATGAACTTCCTGATCGGTCTCGGAGGGCCCGTCACCTTCAAGAACGCTCGCCTGCCGAAGGAAATCGCGGTCCGAATCCCCTTGGACCGGTTGTTGATCGAGACGGATGCCCCCTATCTGGCGCCGCATCCCCATCGCGGCAAGCGAAACGAGAGCGGCTATGTGCGCCTGGTCGCCGAGGCGATCGCCGGTTTGCGGGGAATCCCCTTTGAAGAGGTGGCGCGTCAGACCGACGCCAACGCCCGCCGCCTGTTCCGGATCGGAGAGGCGGCGTAGGCCGTTTCCGGGATTTTGTTTTTTGGTAAAATAAGAAAGAACATGGAAAACCGACGGGAGAGGGCATGCGGCACGTGGTGAAGAAGATCAAGGAAGTGATCGTCGTCGAAGGAAAGAAGGATACCGCCGCCGTCCAAAGGGCCGTGGCGGCGGACACCCTGGAGACCGGGGGCTCCGCCGTCGGATCGGACCTGATAAGCGCCATCCGGCGGGCCCGGGACAAAAGAGGCGTCATCATCCTGACGGACCCGGACGGGCCCGGGGAGCGGATCCGGCGGATCATCTCCGAACAGGTGTCCGGATGCAAACACGCGTTCATCCCCCGGGAAGAGGCCACCGGCCGGGACGGGGTGGGCGTCGAACATGCCTCCCCGGAGGCGATCCGCCGCGCCCTGGAACGCGTCCGGACGGAGGAGGAACCGGAGGGGGAGACGATCACCTGGGAGGAATACCTTCAGGCCGGTCTTGTCGGGGGGGAACAGGCCCGCCGGCGCCGGGAGGCCGTCGGAAAGGCGATGGGGATCGGGTACGGCAACGGACGGCGTTTTTTTCGCAAATTGCAGTTGTTCCGCATCACCCGGGAAGAATTGGCCCGGGCTCTCGACCGAATCGAAGGGAAGAATGAAGGATGAAACAGTCCCCCATTGTGGCGCGCACCCGCCAGCTGTTGGCCGATCACAACCTTTCCCTGAAGAAGAGTCTGGGACAGCACTTTCTGGTGGATCAGCGGGTGTTGGAGAGAATCATTGAGGCCGCGGAGCTGGATTCGTCCACCGGCGTGCTGGAAATCGGGCCGGGGATGGGCGCGCTGACGGAGCGGCTGGCGGACCGGGCGGGCGCGGTGCTGGCGGTGGAGATCGATGACCGGCTGATCCCGATCCTCCGGGAGCTGTTTTCCGATCGACCCCATGTGACGGTGGTGCACGGGGATGCCCTCAAGGTGGATTTGCGGGAGCTGATCAAGCGGCATCTGGGATCGGCCAGGCGGTTTTCCGTCGTCGCCAATCTCCCCTACTACGTCACCTCGCCCATTCTGATGCGCCTTCTCGAAGAGCGGCTTCCCCTGGACCGGATCGTGGTCATGATTCAGAAGGAAGTGGCCGAACGGATCCTGGCCGGGCCGGGGACCAAGGAATACGGATCCCTTTCCGTGGCCGTCCGGTACTTCGCCGAGGTGTCCTGGATCTGCGGCGTTCCCCGGAACTGCTTTGTTCCCCGTCCCCAGGTGGATTCGGCGGTCATCCGTCTCCGGCTTCGGCGGGAGCCCGCGGTTTCCGTCCGAAACGAGGCCCTCTTCTTCCGGGCGGTGCGGGCGGCCTTTGCCCAGAGGCGGAAGACCTTGGCGAACGCCCTGTCCGCAGCCTTTTTCGGGGGAAAGCGGAAAGAGGAGCTGGGAAACCTGCTGACGGATATCGGCATCGATCCGGGCCGCCGGGGAGAAACGCTGACCCTGGAGGAATTCGGGCGCCTGGCCGATGCGCTGGACCGGATGATTGAGACGCGGTGATGTTTCCATTTAAGCCGGGAGAAGCGAGGTGATATCGCCCGTGGAGGGATCCCCCCTTTTTATCCATCCCCGTAAGGGACCCATGAGCCTGAAGCAGGTCGTGGCCGACATTCGCTCCTACATCGAAAAGGACAGAAATTCCCGGTACAAGATCGTCCTGGGGACGGACTCCCAGACGTCGCACCGGGAAACGATGTTTGTGACGGCCATTATCGTCCACCGCGTCGGAAAAGGGGCCCTGTTCTACTATGCCCGCAACCGGTCCAAACCGCTCCTTGATCTGCGCTACCGGATCTACCGGGAGACGGAGCTTTCCCTTTCCTGCATGGAACGGCTGAAGGAGATGGGGCTTGTCGGATTGTCGGCCGACCTGCCGGTGGAGATTCATCTCGACGTGGGGCGTCGGGGAGAGACTCGAAAGCTGATTCAGGAAGTGGTGGGATGGGTGACCTCCGTGGGTTACACAGCCAAAATCAAGCCCGAGGCGTACGCGGCCAGCGCGGTGGCGGACCGTTTTACCAAATGACCCAAAAAAGTTCCCGATTTTATTTGCGAAACCTGTTGACATAGTCTTTGTCTCATTGCTATAATACTGTGTTCGTTTGACAAATCCACCTCCTCGTGTTATAATCGTTTCGAGTGAGGTGGTCGAACAGCCATGGGCAAAAACGCGCTTTCGGAGATCAAGCGTACCCTCGACGGTTACATCGGGCAGAGGATTCGTCTGAAAGCCAACAGCGGACGGCGTAAAACCATTGAACGAACCGGCATCCTGGAGGAGACGTATCCATCTGTCTTCATCGTCAAACTGGACGAGGATCAGCACGCTTTCAAGCGGGTTTCCTACAGCTATGCCGATATTTTGACGGAGACGGTGGAGCTCACCGTTTTTCAGGAAAGCGGCCCGGTTCAAGTCAAGTACGTGAAGAAACAATAAATACACTGCGGGACATTGACGGTTCGAATGCTGACCCGGCGAACTTCCGCCGGGTTTTGTGCTGAAGGGGGAACGGATTGCCAGCAACGGAACCGGCCTTTTAAGCCATACTAAACCTGTCCCGCGCGGAAAAGGGGGTTCTCGGAGTGGCACGACGCCGTGGTGTCATGTCGGAGGACTTGAAGATCGAATTGGCGAAGGATCTCGGCTTTTACGATGTGGTGAAGCGCGAGGGCTGGGGCGGAATCAAGGCCCGGGACGCCGGTAACATGGTGAAACGCGCGATCCAAATGGCTGAGGAACGCTTGAAGGACCGATAAATGTCCGACTGCGCGGGACAGCCGGGGGCGATCCCCCCGGCTTTTTGTTTCTTCAGGGTGTAAGACGTGTTAAAATTGGAGAGAAACCCGCAGAAGACGGCATTTGGAAAGTGTTTGATCGGCAGGGACAGGATTGGGGGGCAGCAGCGATTGATGATCTTTTCGGAAAAAGCGCCTGCGAAAATCAACCTGACTTTGGACGTATTACATAAACGGGAAGACGGCTATCATGAACTGGAAATGGTGATGACCTCCATCGATCTGGCCGACCGGATCGATCTGATGGAGACGGATGACGGACAGATTCACATGGACAGCACCTCGGGGCTGGTTCCCCTGGATGAGCGAAATCTGGCCTTTCGGGCGGCTTCCCTGATCCGGGAGCGGTTCGGCATCCGGCAAGGGGTCCGCATCTTTATCCACAAGAAGATACCCGTCGCCGCGGGGCTTGCCGGAGGAAGCAGCGATGCGGCGGCCACCCTCCGCGGACTCAACCGGATGTGGAAATTGGGGCTTAAGCCGGAGGAGCTGGTGGAGCTCGGGGCGGAACTGGGGTCGGACGTGCCCTATTGCGTTCGGATGGGGACGGCCTTGGCCAAGGGGAGGGGGGAGATACTCCGGCCCCTTCCCCCGCCCCCGCCCTGTTGGGTGGTGTTGGCCAAGCCCCCCCACGGCGTTTCCACCGCCGACATCTTTCGGCGGTTGGACATCGGGCGCATCTCCTCCCGTCCGGATACGGAGGGAATGATTGACGCCCTTTCCCGTTCCGATTATCCGGCGGTATGCCGCCTTTTGGGCAACGTGCTGGAAGAGGTGACGCTCGAAATGTTCCCGGAAGTGAGGCGGCTGAAGGAGCGGATCCGCCGCTACGGCGCCGACGGGGTGCTGATGTCGGGAAGCGGCCCCACCGTTTTCGGACTGGTCGACCGCGAATCGAGGGCGCGCCGGATCGTCAACGCCCTGCGCGGATTTTGCCGGCAGGTGTTCGCGGTTCGGATGCTGGGCGTGCCGGAAGGTGCGACGGCGCACGGCGGGTGAGCGCCCGCCCGCGGGGAAAGAATCCGTTCCCGCCGGTCCCGGTCTCTTGAACGTCCCCGGTTTGCGTGTTATATTTCGTTTGACACACGGCTGGTTGCGGAGGGCGATCCATGAAGAAGTGGAGACGGAGCGCACGGTTGGTGGACATGACTCGCTTATTGATCCAGGAGCCGCACAAGCTGATTCCTCTCGGGACCTTTGCCGAGCGGTACGGGACGGCCAAGTCCTCCATCAGCGAGGACCTGGACATCATTCACGAAGTGCTCGAGGCGCAGGGGGCGGGAGCGCTGGAAACCGTCTCCGGGGCAGCCGGGGGCGTTCGGTTCATCCCTCGAATGAGCCGGGCTCAGACCGAAGGGGTGCTCAGGGATTTGTGCGGGCGGCTGGCTGATCCGGACCGCATTTTGCCCGGAGGATACCTGTACCTGTCGGACCTCCTCGGCGATCCGGCGCTGATCCGGGAGATCGGCCGCATCTTCGCAACCCTGTTTGCTGAGGAGCGGATCGACGCGGTGGTGACCGTCGAAACCAAGGGAATTCCCCTCGCTTATGCCACGGCCACCCATCTGGGCACCTCCGTGGCGATCGTTCGCCGGGACAGCCGGGTGACCGAGGGGTCGGTGGTGACGATCAACGCCGTTTCCGGTTCCAGCCGGCGCATCCGGACCTTTTCCCTTGCCCGACGCAGTCTGAAGGAAGGTTCCCGCGTTCTGATCGTCGACGATTTCATGAAGGCGGGAGGAACCGTGCGGGGGATGGTGGACCTGCTGGCGGAATTCCGGGCGGAAGTGGCCGGCGTGTGCGTCATGGTGGAATCCCCCGCCCGGGAGCGGTTGGTGGACGATTATTTTTCACTGGCGAAAGTGGACGAGATCGACGTGAAGAGCAGGACGATCGCCGTGTCCTTCGGCAATCTCTTCGCAAAAGGGGTGGGATTTCAATGAAACCGATCCATACCGATCGGGCGCCGGCGGCCATCGGCCCCTACGCCCAGGCGATGCGGGTGGGGAATTTCCTGTTCACCTCGGGACAGATTCCCCTGAAGCCGACGGGGGAACTGGTGACGGGGGACATCGTGGAACAGACCCATCAGGTTTTTGCCAACCTGCGCGCCATCCTGCAGGCGGCTGGAACCGATCTGAACCGGGTGGTCAAGACGACGGTCTACCTGGCCGACATGAACGATTTTTCCAAGGTGAACGAAGTGTACGCCACCTACTTTCCGGAGCACCGGCCGGCCCGGTCCTGCGTGGAGGTTTCCCGCCTGCCCAAGGATGTCGGCATCGAAATTGAAGTGATCGCCACCATCGACTAAATTTCACAAAAATCGAATTGACTGGAAGGATTTTCACCACCCGCGTGGAATAGTTCATTGACGACATCTTTGGAAATGGGTGGTGAAATCGACTTGGAAGTGACAGAAGTGCGGCTGCGGCGGGTGTATCCGGAAGGGCGCATGCGCGCCATCGTTTCCATCACCATCGACGGTGAATTCGTCGTCCATGACCTCCGGGTGATCGACGGGAAAAAGGGCATGTTCGTTGCGATGCCCAGCAAACGGACGCCGGAGGGGGAATTTCGCGACATCGCCCACCCGATTTCACCGACGATGAGGGAAAAGATCGAGGCCGCGGTGTTGGAAGCGTACCGCCGGGCCAGCGAGAATCTGGTCAAGGAATCGGCCGAAGGGGTCCTGTAGTTCCGGCTCTCTGACAAATCCCGCGGCGGAAGCGGATGGCGCATACATATATCGCGAACGGGTCCGGAGGTTCGGGCCCCTTTTTTTGGGCGTACCAATTGGAAAGAACCAGCATGGACGCGCTTATTGAAATCATAGGGGCTTTGGGATATAGTCAGGTATGAAGTTTATCAGGAGAAACAGGGGGCTTAATCCGAACATGGAGAAACTGTATGCGGTCATCCTGGCCGCCGGGCAGGGGACTCGGATGAAATCGGGGAAACACAAGGTGTTGCACCCGGTCTGCGGCAAACCGATCATCGATCACATCCTGGACGCCCTTTGCCGGATAGGAGTGGATGAGACGGTCGTCGTGGTGGGGCACCACGCCGATCAGGTCCGGTCTCATGTGGGAGAGCGGGCCCGCTTCGTGGAGCAGAGGGAACAGCTGGGGACGGCCCATGCGGTGATGCAGGCGGCTTCCCTCCTTCAGGGGCGGGACGGAACCACCCTGATTCTCTACGGCGATCATCCCTTGTATACGGAGGAGACCTTCTCCAGTCTGGTGGAGACGCACCGCCGATCAGGGGCGGCCGCTACCCTGCTTTCGGCGGTTTTGCCCGATCCGACGGGATATGGCAGGGTGATGCGCGGGAAAGGCGACGAGGTTCTCCGGATCGTGGAACACAAGGATGCCACGCCGGAGGAGCGGAAAGTGCGCGAAGTGTTCACCGGAACGATCTGCGTCGACAATCGCCTGCTGTTTGATGCCCTCGCTGAGGTGAAAAACGAAAATGATCAAGGCGAATACTACCTTCCGGACGTGATTCCCGTCCTGCGGCAAAAGGGAAAGCGCATCGCGGCGGTGAGCGTCGGCGATCCGGAAGAGGCCATGGGCGTGAACAACCGCGTCCAGCTGGCCGAGGCGGAGGCCGCCATGACCCGGCGGCTTCTGAGGGAACACATGTTGAACGGCGTGACCGTCATCGACCCCGGGAACACCTACATTGAGGCGGATGTGGTCATCGGCCGTGATACGGTGATTTATCCGGGAAGTTACCTGAAGAGGGGAACCGTGATCGGCGAGGGTTGCACCATCGGTCCCCAGGCGGACCTGACCGGAGTGACGGTGGGGAACGGATCGACCATCCGCTATTCGGTGCTTCAGGATTGCACGGTGGGAGAGCGCTCCCAGGTGGGCCCCTTCGCCTACATCCGTCCGGGAAGCCGGTTGGAGGCGGAGACGAAAGTGGGCTGTTTCGTCGACGTCAAAAACGCCCGGCTGGGACGGGGTTCCAAAGTGTCCCATCTCGGTTACGTGGGGGACGCCGACGTGGGCGAAGGCGTCAACATCGGTTGCGGGGCGGTCACCGTCAATTACGACGGCGTGAAGAAGCACCGGACCGTGATCGGCGACGGGGCCTTCATCGGGTGCAATGTCAACCTGGTCGCTCCCGTGACCGTGGAGAAGGGAGCGTATGTGGCCGCCGGTTCCACCATCACCGACGATGTGCCGGAGGACGCTCTGGCCATCGCCCGCGAGCGGCAGGTGAACAAACCGGGTTACGCCAAACGTCTGAGACAGAAAAAAGGTTCCGACGGAAACAAGGGCACGCCGGGCTGATCATCACCCCGCCGTGCCGTTTCCACGTCCGGGAGAGGTTCGATCTTTGGACAAGTTTTGAAAACAGCGGCAAAATGGAAGCGCTTCGGCGCGGAAGCGGCTGACAAGCTGAAAACGGAAGGAGGGGCCGTTTTTCAGCCGAGGCGGCAAGCCCCCGATCCGTTGGTCAACAGCCTGATGCGCCCGGCGCTGCCGGCAGCGAAAATGATGGAGGGTACAGCAACATGTCACATTTTCGGGAATCCCGTTTGCAAATTTTCACTTGCAATTCCAATCCGGATCTGGCCCGGGAAATCGCGGATCACATCGGCGTTCCCCTCGGGGATGCCGAAGTCGGCCGATTCAGCGACGGGGAAATTTACGTCCGGTTGAATGAAAGCGTGCGGGGATCGGATGTATATGTGATCCAATCCACCTGCCATCCCGTCAACCAGCACCTGATGGAGCTGTTGGTGATGGTTGACGCGCTGAAACGGGCTTCCGCCCGAACGATCAACGTGGTGATCCCCTATTACGGCTATGCCCGTCAGGATCGCAAGACGAGGGCGAGGGATCCGATCACCGCCAAATTGGTGGCCAATCTGATCGAGACGGCGGGCGCCGACCGGATTATCACGATGGATCTGCATGCCACCCAGATCCAGGGGTTCTTCGACATCCCCGTGGATCATCTGCTCGGCGTTCCCATTTTGAGCAAGTATTTCATCGAAAAACAGCTGGAGGACGTGGTGGTGGTCTCCCCCGATCACGGGGGGGTGATCCGCGCCCGCAAGATGGCGGAACGCCTGGGGGCTCCGATCGCCATCATCGACAAGCGGCGCCCGGAACCCAACGTGGCGGAAGTGATGAACATCGTCGGGGATGTCAGGGGCCGGACGGCCATCATCATCGACGACATCATCGATACGGCGGGCACGGTCATGCTGGCGGCCGACGCCCTCATCGAGCAGGGGGCCAGGGAGGTTTATGCCTGCTGCACTCATCCCGTCTTTTCCGGCCCCGCCATCGAGCGGATCAAAAAGGCCAACATCAAGGAAATGGTGGTGACGAACACCATTCCCCTGACGCCGGAGAAACAACTGGAAAAAATCCGCGTTCTTTCGGTGTCGCCCCTGATCGGGGAGGCGATTATCCGCATCCACAAGGAGCTTTCTGTCAGCAAGCTCTTTGACTGAGAATGTTTGAAATCCTCCCGGTTGGGATATATTCCTTAAATGGGTTTGTATCCCACTTCGAGGAGGATGATGAAAGGTGCTCACACTTACCGCCGAGAAGAGGGAAGCCCGACCGCGGTCCACGGTCACCCGCCTGCGGCGCCAGGGACGCATTCCCGGTGTGCTGTACGGGAAAAACCGGGACAACCGGCTGCTGCACGTGGATCAGGGTGAGCTTGTCCGCCTGTTGCAGCAGGAAGGAAGTTCCGCCGTCCTGCAGCTTCAGCTGGAGGGGGAAACCCAAGCGGTCATCATTCAGGAATTGCAGAGGGATCCGGTGAAGGGTCAGATTCTGCACGTGGATTTCAAGGCCATCCGCATGGACGAGCCCGTCGAGAAGGAAGTCCCCCTCAAGCTCGAAGGCGAAGCCCCGGGAGAGAGGGCCGGCGGCGTCTTGCAGCAACAGCTGCGTTATGTGGAGATCCGCTGTCTTCCCAGTCAGCTTCCCGGCGAAATTTCCGTTGACGTGAGCAACCTGGAAATCGGCGACGTCCTCACCCTGGCGGAAGTTCCCCTTCCCGAAGGGGTTGAGCTTTTGTCCGATCCGGATCAGGTGGTTGTCAGCGTCGTGGAGCCGCAATTGGGTGCAGAGGAAGCGGCGGGCGAAGGAACGGATGAAACCACCGGTGCGGAAGAGGGAGAATGAAAAGGCTCTCCGGGCGGTGCAGTCTCCGCCCGGAGTCTCGTTCTTGATCGGACGCGGGCGCAACTTTGGTTGCGCTTTGCTCTTTTTCATGGGAGTGGAGATGGACGGCGGGGAGGCTTTGCCGCCTGACTTACGGGCGACGCGAAAACGGGGAGGAAGGAGGAAGGGCCGGGCCTTTAGGGCCGCCCGTCTTTGATGAAACTGATCGTCGGATTGGGAAATCCCGGGGAAAAGTATGCGGCGACGCGGCACAATGTGGGCTTTTGGGTGATCGACCGCCTGGCGGAGCGGTGGCAGATTCCCGTGAGGCAGAACCGGTGGAAGGGACTGGCCGGAAGCGGTCTGGTGATGGGGGAGCGGGTCGTTCTCCTGAAACCGATGACCTACATGAACCTTTCGGGGGAATCGGTGCGGCCCGCCCTCGACTGGCTGAAGTGCGACATCGAGGATTTGGCGGTCGTCTGTGACGACCTGGATCTGCCCCCGGGAACGCTGCGCCTCCGCAAAAAGGGCAGTTCCGGCGGCCACCGGGGATTGCAGTCATTGATCGATCATCTCGGCACCAACGAGTTCAAACGGGTCCGAATCGGCATCGGACACCCTGCCGGTCGAATGCCGGTGGTGGATTACGTGCTTTCCCCCTTTACCCGGGAGGAGCGCCCATCGATCGAGGAAGCGGTGGAGAGGGCGGCGGAAGCCATCCACCAGTGGGTGGTTTCCGACTTCGACCAGGCGATGAACCGGTTTAACCGGAGAGGGGCGGGATGACTGAAAAGCGGCCGACAGGGTCATAATAGGAAGGGAAATCACGGACGTCGGGAGGCTGTCTTCCATGGCGATCCAGTATGTCTGTCGCTACTGCCGGACCCCGATCGGCCGCATCGAGGATGATCATGTCACCGAAATGCAGCTGGGGTTCCACTGGTTGACCCCGGAAGAGCGGAAAGATATAATATCCTATGAACTGGATGGGGAGATTCGCGTTCAAGTGATTTGCGACACCTGCCAGGAAATGCTCCAGTACAATCCGGAACTGTCGCTCCTGCCGAATCCTTTTCAATAGGGAAACAGGGAGTGTTTCTTTTTTGGCGACGGGTATGGTTCCCTTTGGCATAATCCTTGGAGGGCCGTTTTTCCATCCTTCCGGAAGGATGAGGGAAGGTTCTCGGAGGGATCGCTTATGCGGATCCCCAAGCCGCCTCGTTTTCGAAGAGGCCGGAAGGTGCGGCAAAGCGGTGGATCACAGCCTTGGCTGTCCCCAGCCAAGGCTTCTTTGCATGGAGACGAAAACGAAAACCCGCGGAGGGGAGGGATCACGGGATGGAGCCGCTCATTCAGATGTTTAGGCAGGATACCGATTTCCAGGCGACCGTGGAAGGGCTTAACCGGCGTCTCAAGGAGCAGATGGTCGCGGGGTTGTCCGGAACCGCCCGCATGGTGTATGTGGCGGCCCTCCATCGGGAGACGGAGCGGCCGATTCTCCTGGTCACCCACAATCTGAACCAGGCGCAAAAGGCGGTGGAGGACCTGTATGAGCTGCTCCCCAGGGAACAGGTGCTGCTGTATCCGGCCAACGAACTGGTGGTGACGGAGGTGGCCCTGGCCGGGCAGGAGACCCTGGGTGAGCGGATGGAGGTCTTGTCCCGCCTGTCCCGGGGCTTTACGGGCGTCCTGGTGGTTCCCTATTCGGGACTTCGCCGCCGCTTTCCCCCGCGTTCCGCCGTGAGGGCCGCCCACATCCGCCTGGCGGTGGGGGAAGAGCACCCGATGGAACCCGTGGTGAACCGCTTGACGGAGATCGGGTACGAACGGGTGGAAATGGTGGAGAAAGCCGGCGAATTCAGCGTGCGGGGCGGGATCTTGGACGTGTATCCCGTCACCTTCGACGATCCGGTTCGCATCGAGTGGTTTGACGACGAGGTGGATTCCATCCGTCCCTTTTCCGTTGCCG
Source organism: Planifilum fulgidum (assembly GCF_900113175.1). NCBI lineage: Bacteria > Bacillati > Bacillota > Bacilli > Caryophanales > Thermoactinomycetaceae > Planifilum > Planifilum fulgidum. The sequence goes on from NZ_FOOK01000020.1 coordinate 27,264, forward strand.
ATCAACGATCCTATGACAAGCGACAGGAGGTGCTGATTCCACCTGCCCGGGAGCTGTTCGCCCCCCCGGAGCGATTGTTTCAGGCCGGTGACCGGGTGGCGGGCCTTTTGGAGGAACGGCTCAGGACGGTGAAGGATCCGGCCCTGAAAAAAAAGCTGACCGAGTCGATCGGCTGGGAGATCGAGCAGCTGAAGACGGGCCAATTTTTCACCGGCATCTACAAATATATCGAACCCATTTACCCTGATTGTCAAAGTATTCTGTCATATATGCCCAAGGATGCGGTGCTCATCATGGATGAGCCGACCCGCATCCGGGAGACCGCCCGGCAGATGGAGCGGGAAGAGGCGGAATGGCAGACGGCGCTTTTGGGGCAGGGGGAATATCTGCCCGGGCTGAAGGTTTCCTTTACCTATGAGGAACTGTTCCAGCAAAATCCCCTCGATGTGATCTACCTGTCCCTGTTCATGCGCCAGACGCCGGGCATCCAGCCCCAGAACATCGTCCAGATCCTGTGCCGGGGAATGCAGCAGTTCCACGGCCAGATGCACGCCTTGAAGACGGAATGGGAGCGGTGGATCAAGGGGCGTTACCGGGTCATCTTCACCGCCGGCACGGAGGAGCGCGCCGAGCGCTTGATCCGGGTGCTGGCCGATTACGGCATGGAGGTGACGAAGGACACGTCGGAGAATCCCCCCGTTCCGGGGCATCCCGTGGTCCGGATCGGCACCCTTTTGGGCGGGTTTGAGATGAGCGCCACCCGGCTGGCGGTGATCACCGAGGGGGAAGTGTTCACCCAGCGGCGCCGGCGGGCCCGCCGCATCGCCAAGATGGACTATGCGGAGAAGATCAAGGATTACCAGGATCTGAAGCCGGGCGATTACGTGGTGCACGTCAATCACGGTATCGGCCGCTATGCGGGCATCGAGACGCTGGAGGTGGACGGCCGGCACAAGGATTATCTGCTGATCCAGTACGCCGGGAACGACAAGCTGTATGTCCCGGTGGAACAGATCGAGCAGGTTCAGAAGTACATCGGCAGCGAGGAAAAGAAGCCCAAGGTGTACAGCCTGGGAGGCAGCGAATGGAGCAAGGTGAAAAACCGCGTCCGCTCCTCGGTGCAGGACATCGCCGCCGAACTGATCCAGCTCTACGCCAAGCGGCAGGCGGCCAAGGGATACGCCTTCTCCAAGGACACCCCCTTCCAGCGGGAATTCGACGCCATGTTCCCCTATGAGGAAACCCCCGACCAGCTGCGCTCCATCGAGGAGATCAAGCGGGATATGGAGCGGGACCGGCCGATGGACCGCCTGCTGTGCGGCGATGTGGGGTACGGAAAAACGGAGGTGGCCATCCGGGCGGCCTTCAAGGCGGTGATGGACGGCAAGCAGGTGGCCGTCCTGGTGCCGACCACCATCCTGGCCCAGCAGCATTACGAGACTTTCCGGGAGCGGTTTGCCGATTTCCCCGTGGAGATTCGGGTGCTCTCCCGGTTCCGCACCCGCAAGGAACAGCGGGAAACGATCAAGGGGCTCAAGGATCACACCGTGGACATTGTGATCGGCACCCACCGCCTCCTGTCCAAGGATGTGGAGTTTCGGGATCTGGGTCTTCTGATCATCGACGAGGAACAGCGGTTCGGCGTGAAACACAAGGAAAAGATCAAGCAGATGAAGCACAACGTGGATGTGCTGACCCTCACCGCCACGCCGATTCCCCGCACCCTCCACATGGCGATGATCGGTGTGCGGGATCTGTCCGTCATCGAGACGCCGCCGGAAAACCGCTTTCCGGTCCAAACCTATGTGCTGGAATACTCCGCCGCCTTGGTGCGGGAGGCGATCGAGCGGGAGCTGGCCCGCGGCGGGCAGGTCTATTTCCTGTACAACCAGGTGCACAACATCGACCAGATGGCCGATCAGGTGCGGCAGCTGGTTCCCGAGGCGCGGGTGGCCGTCGCCCACGGCCAGATGCCCGAGACGGAACTGGAGAAGGTGATGCTCGACTTCCTGGACGGGGAGTACGACGTGCTCGTCAGCACCACCATCATCGAAACCGGCGTGGACATTCCCAACGTCAACACCCTGATCATCTACGACGCCGACAAGATGGGGCTATCCCAGCTGTACCAGCTCCGGGGCCGGGTGGGGCGCTCCAACCGCATCGCCTACGCCTATTTCACCTATCAACGGGACAAGGTGCTGTCGGAGGCGGCGGAAAAGCGCCTGCAGGCGATCAAGGAATTCACCGAGCTGGGTTCCGGATTCAAGATCGCCATGCGGGACCTGGCCATCCGCGGCGCCGGAAACCTTTTGGGGGCGGAACAGCACGGGCACATCGCCTCGGTGGGCTTCGAGCTGTACAGCCAGATGCTGAAGGAGGCCATCGAGGAGCTCCAGGGGAAGGAAGAGAAAGAAAAGAGCGTGGAACCGGAGATCGAGCTGAAGGTGGACGCCTACCTTCCCGCCGAATACATCCGGGACGAGAAGCAAAAAATCGAGATTTACAAGAAGATCCGCTCCGTCCGCACCCTGGAGGAGGCCCGGGACCTGGAGGAGGAGATCGAGGATCGCTTCGGCGACTTGCCGGAGCCGGTGATCAACCTGCTCCGGGTGGCGCGGATTCGCGCCTATGCGGTCCGATACGGCATCGAGCAGGTGGTGCAGGAGAAGGGAGAGATCGTTATCCGGTTTTCTCCGGATCAGAACGGACGGATCGACGCCGGCCGGCTCATCCGCCTCACCCACGAGGTTCCGGATCGGCGCGTCCGCCTGTCCTCCGGCCGGCGGGTCGGGATCGCCTTCAAGGTGCAGGGGATGTCATCGGGGGATGCCCTCTCGATGATCGAAAGGTTTTTGGAAAAGTTTGAGACGGTCCTCAAAAAGAAAGGAGAAATGCGACATGCGGCACAATAAGCGGCGATGGACGGCCCTGTTGGCGATTATGCTGGCGTTTTCCGTCTTCATCGCCGGATGCGGGAAGGATGAGCCGGAGGAGGCGACCGGTGAGCAGGATCCGACGCTTCAACTGGGCCAACCCTTGGACACCACCAGCAAGAAGGTGGTGGCGGAGTATGAGGGCGGGAAAGTGACGGAAGGGGAGCTGAATCTGTATCTCAACATCCTGCAGTTTATGCAGCCCAACGTCTCCCTCTTCCTGAACGACGCCGAAGCGAAAAAGCAGCTGGTGAAACAGCTGATCGGCGAGCGGATGATCGCCGCGAAGGTGAAGGAGGATGAGTCCTACGCCAAGCAGGCCGACAAAGTGATGAAGGAGATCGAGAACTATCTGAAGTCCCAGTCGAAGGAAAAATCCTTCGAGGAAAGCCTGAAGGAGCGGGGGTTCAACAAGGAGCAGCTCCGGGAATTCCTCATCAACGGCAGCAAGGTTTCCTCTTACTTTGAGAAACAGGTGAAGGAAGAGGATCTGAAGAAGGAATACAACAAGCCCGATCAGTTTGTCAGCGTCAAGGTGCAGCACATCCTGATTTCCACCGAGAACCGCTCCGATGCCGAGGCGAAAAAGCGGGCGGAGGAAGTGAAGAAGAAGCTGGATAAGGGCGGCGACTTCAGCAAGCTGGCCAAGGAATACTCCGACGATCCCGGCTCGAAGGAACAAGGGGGTCTCGTCGAGGGGCTGTCGGATGAGTTTGTCCCGGAGTTCGCCAAGGCGGCCCGCACCCTTCCCCTCAACAAACTGAGCGATCCGATCAAAACCGATTACGGGTACCACGTGATGAAGGTGTCGGAACGCAAAAAACTGCCCTACAAGGAAGTGAAGGATCAGCTCAAGCAGGATCAGGTTCAGAAGCTGTATCAATCCTTTGTGGAGAAGAACGTGAAGCTGAAGAAGCTGAACCTGCCGGAGGCAAACGAAAAGCAGTGAAAAAAGCGCCGGTCCGCCGTCGGGCCGGCGCTTTTTTTTGCGCGATCCGGGAGAAACATCCGTCGGCTGCGGGCCTCTGCGCTGTGCGGGATTCGGGCCTTTTTCTCCGCCTGCGCTTCAAGCGCAGGTGGCGCGGATCCCCGAGAGCCGGCCGGACCTTTGGGCGGAGGTTTTTGTTTGGGTGATCTAAAAGCGCGGATGTTCCGCGGAGATGGCCGGCCGGAAACCTTGGGCGAAGGGCGAAAGCCATCCCTTTCCTCCGGGAGGACGGGGCGGCCCGGACCGCGAGGGGCAAGGAAGGCGGTCCCGTTTCCGCCCCGGCTTTCCCTGTTCCCTCCACTCGCATAAAGATTTGGCAGCGGATGAATACTATGGTCGACACCACAGCCAGTCAACCGGTCTGATTCCAGAAAGAAAGCGAGGCATCATGACATATGAAAGCAACGGGTATCGTCCGTCGCATCGACGATTTGGGACGGGTGGTGATTCCGAAGGAAATCCGTCGGACGCTTCGGATCCGTGAAGGGGATCCGCTGGAGATCTTCGTGGATCGGGACGGAGAAGTGATTCTGAAGAAATACTCCCCCATCGGGGAGCTGGGGGATTTCGCCACGGAATACGCCGAAGCCCTGTTTGAAAACACCCAGCACGTCACCCTGATCTGCGACCGCGACATGGTGATCGCCGTCGCCGGCGCGTCCAAAAAGGAGTATCTGAACAAACCGGTGGGCAGTTTGGTGGAATCCTGCATGGACCAGCGCCGCACCCATCTCGAGACGGAACCCGGCGAACCGGAACTCTTCCGGGATACGTCGGACCGGGTGGAGTCCTTCGTTGTCGCCCCGATCATCGCCGGGGGAGATCCCATCGGGGCGGTGATTCTCCTCACGAAAAAAAAAGGAGTGCGCATGGGGGATCTCGAAGTGAAGATGGCCGGAACGGCCGCCGCCTTTCTGGGCAAGCAGATGGAGCAGTAAAGGAGAAAAGACCGAATCCCGGTGCCTTTGGGCTCATTGCGCAGGTGGTTTCCACCTGCCTTTTTTGGTACCGATGATTCCCTTTAGACGGAAGGTGCGGTTTCCCGACCGGCAGAGGATTTCCTGCTCCTTCTGTATTTCTTCCTTTTTCCCCAGGGCTTAAGATATGAGATCACCACCAGGAAGGTCAGGAGGAACAAGCTGACCAGGGTTCCCATGACCAGCAGCCGACGGTTTTCCAGATAAACCGGGTTCTGCAAAGGATTCATGCCGTCGGCAAAAAGGATCGGGAATGAATCGTGAATCCAGACGCGCATGCACATGGCTCCGAAAAGGATGGCCAAACTGTTCCCGACCCATTTCGCGATGACCCAATAATGGCGGGTGATGCCCCACGTTCCGACGGCAAGCCCGAATCCCGTGATCAGGCTGCCGAAAGCCCCGGGAATGATGAGGAACCAGTCGAAAAATTGTATGAAGAGGTGTGCCGCATAAATCAATCCGGAACGGTCGACAAAGGCCGTTGAAAGGGATAGAAGGAGGGTTCCCAACAGCCCGCTGAAATAGAGGACGACAAAGAAGATGTGCGCGATGAGCCACCATGTTTTCCGTCCCGGTCTGGACCTTTTGGGGAATTTCTTTTCAACGAGGAAAGAGGCTAAGATCACTGCGAGGATCGAGCACAATGTACCGAGGAACACGCTGATGGAGAAATTCATGAATCGACTCCTTTCATTCGACGAGACTAACAGTGTTAGATTAATCTAACACTGTTAGGGTAACGGAGAATGATACAATTGTCAAGAGCAAAGGAGGTGAGCATCCCCAAGATGCCCAGAAGGTCACCGCCGGGGCAGACCGGGAGTTTTCGCAAACCGGAGCCCGGCCCATTGACTCGGGAAGGGATCATCGATGCCGCATTGAGTTTGTTGAATCAGGAGGGTCTGAATCGGTTGAGCATGAGAAGGCTTGCCGACTCGCTCGGGGTTCAGGCCGCCTCCCTGTACTGGCACATTAAAAACAAATCGGAACTGCTTCAGCTGATGGCAGATAAAATTTGCGAGAAGATGGACTGGCCGGATGGCGCCGGGATGCCTTGGCGGGAAAAGGTTCGTCGCGGGATGGTCAGTTATCGGGAAGCGCTGCTTCAGTACCGCGATTCAGCCGAAATCTTTGCCGATACGCCTCCGCTTACGCCCAACCGCTTGCGTCTGATCGAGTCTTTGTACAAAGCGCTCGGTCAAGCGGGTCTCAGCCATGAAGAGGTCGTTTTGACGGCGGATCTGTTGAACAACTACGTCATCGGCTTCGTGATGGAGGAGGTTCGCTTTGCGGAACGGTCCGGGCAACAAGGGGAAGAGAATGAAGCCCGGCCGGATTCGCACCCGGTTTTGCCGGATATGGAAAAAAGGTTTCATTACGGTCTCGAAATCATATTGGACGGGATCCATTTCAGGTTGAACAGGGGCGCTTCATCCCTGGGGGAGTAGTTCCGTGAAGTTCGGATCCCGGAGGCAGTTGGGGTCGGACGGGGACTTCACTCGGCGAGTGTCGCCCGCCGATCCGGTCGCCGGGGATTTAGATCCTTTAAAACGGCGTGTTGCGGCCTCCGTCCGGTCAATTTTTTCGCCGGGACAAAAATGTGTATAATGGGATTCAGCGCGGCGGGAAAGGGGAAAAAGATGACATCGGGAAGACAGTCCTTTGTCCAAGGGGCGGCGATACTGGGTGCTGCCGCCTTTTTTACGAAGCTGCTGGGGGCCGTGTACCGGGTCCCCTATCAAAACATCACCGGCAACGAAGGGATGTTCGTATATCAGCAGGTATACCCCCTGTACAGCACGCTGCTGATCCTGGCCACCGCCGGTTTTCCCCTGGCCATTTCCAAATTGGTGTCGGAACGGCTGGCCGAAGGGGATGAGGCGGGAGCCCGCCGGGTTTTCATCGTTTCGTCGGTTACGCTCACTTTGACCGGCTTTCTCTTTTTTCTTCTCCTGTTTGCCGGGGCCCCCTGGATCGCCGGGTGGATGGGGAACCGGGAGTGGCTCACCCTGCCGATCCGGGCCGTCTCCTTCGCCCTGCTGGTGGTGCCGCTGATGTCGGCCATCCGGGGATATTTTCAGGGACATCAAAACATGATCCCCACGGCCCTGTCCCAGTCGGTGGAACAGGTGGTCCGGGTCGCCACCATCCTCTTCGCCGCCTGGTGGTTCATGTCCCGGGAGGGGGACGTGGTCTCCGCCGGGGCGGGGGCGGTGTTCGGCGCTTTCACCGGGGCGGTGGGGGCGCTGCTGGTCCTGTTGATGTTCCTGCGCGGAAGCGGTCTGCTGCGGCAGGTTCCGCAGGCCGGGCCGGGCGCCTTTGCGGGCCGGGACTCCGTCCGGTATGTCGCCCGGGAGATCTGGCGCCTCTCCCTGCCCATCTGCCTCGGCTCCTTGGTGCTTCCCCTTTTTTCGCTGGTGGACTCCTTCACGGTGGCCAACCTCCTCAAGTGGTCCGGCTGGAGCGTTGCCTCCTCGGTTGAAGCCAAGGGAATCTTCGACCGGGGGCAACCGCTGATCCAGTTTGCCTCCTTTTTCGCCACGGCAATCGCCCTCTCCATCGTTCCGGCGGTCGCCGAGGCCAAGGCGCGGGGGGAATCCGGGAAAATGGAGGAACGGTCCTCCCTCGCCTTCCGGCTGACGCTCCTTCTGGGCCTTCCCGCCTCCGTGGGGCTGGCCGTGGTGGTCCGGTCCGCCAATGTGATGCTGTTTGAAGACGCCTCCGGATCCGACGCTCTGGCCATCCTCGCCCTCACCACCCTCTTTTACACCCTGGGGGTGACCTCTGCGGGGATTCTGCAGGGGATGGGGAACGTGATATTGCCGGCGCGCAATCTGCTGGCGGGCGTCGCCGTCAAACTGGTTCTCAACCTCCTTCTGATCCCCTGGTGGGACATCCGTGGTGCGGCGGCGGCCACGCTGATCGCCTACGCCGCGGCCACCTTCCTCAATCTGGCCGCCTTCCGGGGCCAGCTCGGCCGGATGTTCCGCCTGCGGGAAACGGGATGGGCCCTGGCTACCGCCACGCTTTTGATGGCCGGCGCGGCGGCGGGGGCCCAGGCGCTCCTGACGGCGGTCACCGCCGATTGGGCTTCCCATCGCCTGGCCATGACCCTCACTTCCCTCGGTTCGGTGGCGGCCGGCGCGGCGGTGTACGGAATCGTCCTGCTGGGGCTCGGGGGCGTGCGCCGGGAGGAGCTCCGTGTCGTCCCCAAGTGGGGACCGCGCCTGGTTTCCCTGCTGGAAAGCCGGGGGCTGATCCGATAGTTTTCCGAAGGAGAGGTCTCCCCGCTTTGCGGAGTCTGGAAAAGGGAGTGGAGGCAAATGGCAGGAACGATTACTGTGGTGGGATTGGGGCCGGGGGATGAGACCGGAATCCCCCTCGGAACGCTCCGCCTCCTGCGCGGGGCGGACAAAATCCGTCTCCGCACGGAAAAGCACCCTGTGGTCTCTTGGCTGCGCCGGGAGGGGATTTCCTTTGCGACCTTCGATCACCTATACGAAGCCCACGACGATTTTGAATCCGTCTACAGGGCGATCGCCGAATCGCTGCTTCGGGAGGCGGCTTCGGGCGTTTCCCTGGTTTATGCGGTTCCCGGTCACCCCATGGTGGCGGAGCGGTCCGTGCGGCTGCTTCTCGCCGAGGGCCCGGACCGGGGGGTGCGGATCGATGTGAAGGGAGGCGGCAGCTTCCTCGACACGGCCTTTGCCCGCCTGGGCATCGATCCGGTGGAGGGTTTCGCCCTGCTGGACGGGACCGCCCTGGAGGCTTCCCGGATCGATCCGCGCCTTCATTTGATTGTGGGACAAGTGTACGATCGGATGGTGGCCTCCGATGTGAAGCTGGCGCTGATGGAGGTGTTTCCCGACGAATACCCCGTCACCGTCGCTTCCTGCCTGGGGATGGAAGGGAGGGAACGGGTGAGCCGGATGCCCCTTTACGCCCTGGACCGGGATGACCGGTTCGACGACTGGACGCTGGTCTATGTTCCCCCCTCCAAGGATCCCGGGATTCTCCGGCGCCGGTTTGACACGCTGACGGAGGTCATCGCCTACCTGAGGGGGCCGGAGGGCTGCCCCTGGGACCGGAAACAGACCCACCGGAGCCTGCGGAAATATCTGCTGGAGGAAGCCTATGAATTTCTGGAGGCGGTCGGGCAGGAAGATTTCGACGCGATGGCCGAGGAACTGGGGGATGTCCTGCTTCAGGTGGTCCTTCACGCCCAGATCGCCCGGGAGGAAGGGTACTTCGACATCCGGGACGTCATCGGCCGGCTGACAGAGAAACTGATTCGCCGCCATCCCCACGTGTTCGGCGATGAGGAGGCTTCCGACGCTGAGCACGTCAAAGAGAAATGGGAGGCGATCAAAGAGCGGGAGCGGGCCGAAAAGGGCCTGAAAAAAGCGGAGTCCCTCTTGGACGGCGTCCCGCGGTTTCCGGCCCTCATCTTGGCGACGGAACTGCAGAAGCGGGCCGCCAAGGTGGGGTTTGACTGGGCGCGCAAGGAGGATGTCCGCGTCAAGTTGCTGGAGGAGCTGGAGGAGCTGTTTCAGGCCGATTCCTCCGAGAAAAGGGAGGAGGAGCTGGGGGATCTGCTGTTTGTCGCCGTCGCCCTGGCCCGCTTTTTCGGGACGGATGCGGAGCAGGCGCTCCTTGGGGCCTGCCGCAAATTTGACCGCCGCTTCCGCTTTGTGGAGCGGCGGGCGGCGGAGACGGGCAAGGGATTGGAGGAGTTTTCCCTGGCGCAGCTGGACAAGTGGTGGGACGAGGCCAAAATCCGGGGATTTTGAAAAAAGTTCCGGGGTCATAAGACGATTTTTTCCACTGAAAGCAGGATTTTCTCTCTTTTCCCCGAACAATATCCCTAGATCACCGATCAAGGAGGTGAAAGGCCCGCTGAAAAAGCCGGCATTCTCCGGAGGCGGGCCGTTGGGATGAACAAACAGGAATTGATCAGTCGGATCGCCAAAAAGAGCGGAATGACCAAAAAGGACGTGGAGACGGTGATCAACGGTTTTCTGGACGAAGTCTCCGCGGCGCTGAGCGCGGGCGAAAAGGTGCAGCTGATCGGTTTCGGCACCTTTGAGGCCCGGAAGCGCTCCAGCCGGAAGGGGCGGAATCCCCAGACCGGCGACGTGATGCACATCCCCGAATCGACGGTTCCCACCTTCCGGGCGGGAAGCCGGCTGAAGCAAGCGGTGAAATGATGCGTCTGGACAAATTTCTGAAGGTGTCCCGACTGATCAAGCGGCGCACACTGGCCAAGGAAGTTTGCGACCAGGGAAGGGTTTTGATCAACGGACGCACGGCCAAAGCCGGATCGGCGGTGGCCGTCGGCGATCAGATCACCATCCGTTTCGGCCACAAGCAGGTGACGGTCCGGGTCGATTCCCTGGCCGAGTCCCCCCGGAAGCAGGAAGCGGGTTCGATGTACACCCTGCTGGAGGAAAAGGTCCTGGAAGATTCCGAGGAGGCGGGCACCCCGCTCTGAGGCCTTCGCCTCCTTTTCCGTCCGATGTCCCGCCGGGTTCCGGCCCCTCCGCCCCGGGAAGGTTCTATTTCCCCCCCTTCGTCCATATCATGTACCGAAAGGGGGTACATGCCATGGTGGAGGAGACGTACGGAACCCGGCACGATCTGGTGATGTCCAACCGGAAGGCCCTGGAGGTCACCGGGGTGATCAGCGTGGAGAGCTTCGACAGCGAGGAGTTCCTGCTGAACACCGATTGCGGCTTCCTCGGGATTCGCGGGCAGGACCTGCACATCAAGAGCTTGGATCTGGAAAAGGGGCGGGTGGCCATCGAGGGCACGATCCACGAGATGAGTTATCTGGATGACGGTTCCCCCCGCGCCGACAAAGTGAAAGGCTTCTTCGGAAGGTTGTTCCGGTGAGCCTGCAGACCCAGTGGATCACGATGGCGACGATGGTGGGCTCCGGCCTGATCCTCGGCGTGGCGCTGGACGCCTACCGGGTGTTGAAGGAGCGCTTTCATCTGCGCGGGTGGGTGGTTTCCCTCGTCGATCTGCTCTATTGGGTTGCCGCCGCCAGCCTCGTCTTCCACCTGTTGGTATGGAGCAATTGGGGAGAACTCCGTTTTTACGTGTTCGTGGCGGTCCTGGCCGGTTTCTGGATCTACTTTTCCTGGTTCAGCGACGGGGTTTTCCGCTTTCTCCGCTGGCTGCTTCAGGGGCTGGAGCGGTTGGGAAGGGCTGTCATCCGGGTGGTGACGGTTCTCGTCTGGTTTCCCCTCGCCTATCTGTGGGCCCTTTTCCGCAGGGCGGGCCTGCTCTTGTGGCGCCTGGCGAGAGGGGCATTCCGGCTGATTGCGGCGCCCTTCTTTCCTCTCGTTCGGTTTCTTTCCCCCCTGGGAAAGGCCCCCAAGGCGCTTTGCCGCCGCCTTCTCCGCTTGATTCGCGGGACGAAGAAATGAGATGAAACAGAAAAAAGGAATGATGGGTATGGCATTCGTGCGGAAAGGAAATGTGGTCTCCCTCAGTTCCTCCCGTCCTTCCGGGACTTCGGAAAAACGCCCCAGCCGCCTTCCGCGGAACGTCCGTCGCCGCCGCCTGATCTGGCTGATCGTCATGATCACCTTTTTTGGGTGGTTTCTCTCCGAATTCGTGACCCAGTCCGGCCGGATCGCCGCGCGGGAAGCGGAATTGAAGGCGAAAAGGGAGGAGCTGGCCGCTCTCAAGAAGGAGCAGAAAGCCCTGCGCGAGGAGATCAAGCGGTTGCATGACGAGGAATACCTGAAGGAATTGGCCCGCAAGTACGGTTACCAGGAGCCGGGAGAGGAGATTTACACGTTGCCGGAGGGAACGAATTGAGGGCAAGCCGCCTGTCCGGACCGTGCAGGCGGTTTTGAACCCCCGCGCGTGTCCGGCGTTTCGAAGTGACCATCGGGGGCTCCCCGTCGCCGCCGCTGAACCGGAGACGGCGCGGACCGCGGATGAGGGAAGGGACGGAACATGCGCGGGGGAGGGCACCTTTCGGGAGGGCTGCCAGGGGCTTCGGGGGAGCCGGGAAGCGGCGCAAAATGACTTGTTCATTTTCCATTTCAATATCCCTTGACATCGCCGGAAGGCTTTTGTATAATTAAAGCCGTTGATGATCGACGCGGGGTGGAGCAGTCGGTAGCTCGTCGGGCTCATAACCCGAAGGTCGCAGGTTCGAATCCTGCCCCCGCAACCAATCCATACGAAATACAAGAGGTCGGGTTTCGGAAAACCCGCTCCGGCCTCTTTTTTCTTGGCGGCGTAGCTCAGCTGGCTAGAGCGTACGGTTCATACCCGTAAGGTCGGGGGTTCGAGGCCCTCCGCCGCTACCATACAGGAGAGGGGAAGGCGAGGCATAAGCCCCGATGGGGCGACTGAATCGCCTTTTTTTATTTGCTCGGTTGCGGATGTGATACCGTGGATGTCACCATCAAGAAGATCAAGTTCACCACCATAAACAAAACGTATACGGAAAAGGTGCGGGACTGGCGGGGCCGCTACTGTTTTGCGACGCAGTACCCCAATCCGGACGGAAAACGGATTTTTTTGACCTATTATTTTGTGCGCAAGGGATACACCATCTCCAAGGTGTTCAACCGTTCCGGGGAATTCCTCTATTATTACTGCGACATCATGGAGATGCGCCAGACGGGACGCCTTCGCTATGTGATGGTGGATCTGCTCCTGGACATGATCATTTATCCCGATGGCCGTTACCACCTGCTGGATATCGACGAATTTGCCACCGCCATCGAAAAGGGCCAGCTGAAACGGCGGCAACAGGTGCACGCCCTGCGAACGCTGGACAAGATGATCCGCAAGCAGACCGAGCGCACCTTCATCCCGCCTTATCTGCACAAGGTTTCCATGCACCCCCTTTCGGGGGAGGAAAAGAAGCGTCCCGGCACGGCCACCTAGGAATCTCGTCTTTCGCCGCGCTTCCCCCTTTCTATCGGAACATTCCGCCGAAGGAAGGGCTTCGAGGGGCTCTTTCCCGGCGGATGCGAAGGGAATTCCCGCTTCTTTCGCAAGGTCCCCCGCGGCGGATGGAAGCGGAGTCCTCCTGGGGCCGGCCTTTCGACGCCGTTTTGCGAGGATTTCGGAAGTTTTGTCGAAAGGGGGCGGGAGGCGGGGCGGTTCGACGAGATCGTGCCGAAATGTGCATCCATTCCCCGGGTGCTGAAGGGGAATGCCGATCCCTTTTCCGGGAATGCCCCGTTCGGACCTTTCTCAAGCCATAAGCGGCCCCGCCGGATTGAAAAATTGTCGGAAAAAAATTTGGCTTCCCCTACCGATTGTGACAAACTTTCCCTTCCGGCCCCGCTATAATGGGTGGCACATGAAGCGCAAAGGAGCGTGGGACGCAATGCCATCCACTTATTTGAGCGATTTCAAAAGGGCTTGGAGGGAACGGATCGACGATTGGCGCCTGCGGGGCGGGTCGTGGAAGACGCAGCTCCGCCAGCCGTTTCGCGCGTGGAATTTTCCCGTCCTTTTCATGGGTTTTCTGTTGGGGAGAGCGATGATCCTGGACGCGATCGCCCCCTTCGCCGTCGCCTATCTGGCCGTCGTTTTCCATTTATGCAGGCGACAATGGCCCCTCGCCTTCCTTTCTTTGATCCTGGGGGCGATTTCCCGCGACATGATCCACGCCGTGCAGGTGGCCGGCTTCCTGATGCTGTATCTGTTGGTGCAGAAAGTGTTTGATTGGATGGGAAAGGGGCAGCTCAACTACGTCCCTTTCGCGGTGCTGATCACGGAGGCCGGGGGCCACCTGGGAAAAATCGGATGGGAAGGCTGGTCGCCCTACCAGGGAATCATGGCCGGCGTCGAGATCCTTCTCAGCTTCATTCTCACCTTCATTTTTGTCCAGTCCCTTCCCATCTTTACCGTCCGCCGCAAGCGGTACGCCCTCCGCCCCGAGGAAGTGATCTGCCTGATCATCCTGGTGGGATCGGTCATCACCGGAACCATCGGCTGGAACCTGTCGGGAATGGAACTGGTCAACGTCGTCTCCCGCTATCTGATCATGGTGATGGCGTTGGCCGGCGGCGGGATGCTGGGCGCTTCCGTCGGGGTGGTGATGGGGATGATCATGAGCCTCTCCGAACCCCGCACCATCGCCCAGGTGGGCCTGCTGGCCTTCTCCGGTCTCCTCGCCGGCTTGTTCCGGGAGGGGAAGCGGTGGGGCGTGGCCATCGGCTTTCTGCTGGGGACCTCCATCTTCGCCCTCTACGGCGCCAGTTCCGAGGAGGTGTGGGCTTCCCTCCGCGAATCCGTCGTGGCCATGCTTCTTTTCCTGGTCACCCCGGAGACCTTTTACCGGGCGGTCGCCCGGTACATTCCGGGAACGGCGGAGCACGAATCCTCCCGCCAGGAATACATTCGGCGGCTCCGCGACGTCACCGCGGCCAAGGTGGAGCAATTCGCCGAACTGTTCAACGAGCTCTCCCGCAGTTTTCGGGAGGATGACCGGCTCGGCCGGCGGGAGGAGGAGGCTCAGCTCAACTATTTCCTCTCCGAAGTGATGGAAGGCTCCTGCAAGATGTGCCGCCGGTATCAGCAGTGCTGGGAAAAGGAGTTTGTGAAGACCTACCAGGGGATGACCGATCTCATGGCCAGGGTGGAATTGAACGGGGAGGGGAAACCCCTCCGTGTCCCCCGCTCCTGGGCGGAGCACTGCATCCGGCCGCAGGAGGTTCTGGAGCTGATTCAGCAGGGATACAGCTCCTATGAGAAAGATCTGTATTGGCGGGAGAAGCTCCGGGAGACGCGCCGGCTGGTGTCGGATCAGCTGAGCGGCGTTGCCGAGGTGATGAGCAATCTCGCCGGGGACATCCGCCGGGAGGCCCAAGCGATGACCGCCCAGGAGGAGCAGATCCATCAGGCCTTGGAGGAGCTGGGCCTGTCCATTCAGCGGGTGGAGGTGATCAATCTCGAAGAGGGGAAGGTGGAGATCGAGATCACCTTGCCCCACGCCGACGCCCTGGACGAGTGCCGCAAGCTGATCGCCCCGCTGCTCACGGAGATCGTCGGCGAACCGATCACCGTTCACCGGAAAATGGTCCGGGGCCAGGCCTCCGGCGCCGTCGTCACATTGGGCTCCGCCCAGCGCTATGAAGTGAAGACCGGGGTGGCGGGAACGGCCAAGGGAGGCCATTGGCTGTCCGGTGACAGCTACTGCTACATGAATCTGGGGACCGGCAAATACGCCGTCGCCGTGAGCGACGGGATGGGCAACGGCGAGCGGGCCCAGCAGGAAAGCCAGGCGGCGCTTCAGCTCCTCCGACACCTCCTTCAGTCGGGAATCCGGGAGGACAAGGCGGTGGAGACGGTGAATGCCATTTTGAGCCTCCGTTCCACCGACGAGATGTTCGCCACCATCGATTTGGCGATGGTGGATCTGAACACGGCGCACGCCCGCTTTCTCAAGATCGGATCCACTCCCGGATTCATCAAGCGGGGAAAGGAGGTGATAACCGTCTCCGCGGCCAACCCGCCCATCGGCATCCTGCGTGAGATCGATGTGGAACCGGTGGAGGAGCAGCTTCGGCCCGGCGACCTGCTCATCATGGTGACCGACGGCATCTACGATGCTCCCCGCCACACCGCCGACAAGGAGCGGTGGATGAAACGGCTCATCGCCGAGATCGACACCCGCGATCCCCAGGGCTTTGCCGACTGTCTCCTGGAGAAGGTGATTCGCTATCACGACGGGGAAATCGCCGACGACATGACCGTCGTGGTGGCCAAAGTGGAGAAACACAACCCGGAATGGGCCACGATCCGCCTGCCGGGCATGGAACGGATCAGAAGATCGGAGGTGGCCGGATTCTGAGCCCCCTCGTTGATTCGTGCCCCGGATGGGGATAAAATAGAGAATAACCATGTTGGACGGTCTTTTGCCGATCCCCGGGCGTCCGGCCGAGGATGCAGGCCCCTCCCCCCTGCAATCCCCCCGGACCGGGGAACGGCACGCGGCTGGCTGAAAGCCATCCCAGCCTCTTCCCTCCCGGACCGCGTGCAACCTCTTCCGCCGGTGGTGCGGCATCCCTGCCCTCCCCGATGCCGTTTGCGGACGGCCGCGCGACCGGAAGGTTTCGGCGCCGGGAGAACGTGCGGCGCACCTTCTCCAGGGCGGGCCGCGGCGAAGGGGGCGAGCGAACACCCGGGCAAAGCCCGGGTGTTTCCCGCTGGAAGGGCTTTTTTCCACACATCTCCGGAGGGGATGAACATGGCCTTTCGGGATCGATTGAAGGAATCCATCCGGCGGATGGGTCTGTTGGAGCGGGGCGACACGGTGTTGGTGGGCGTGTCGGGCGGGCCGGATTCGATGGCCCTCCTGCACGCCTTGTGGCGTTTGTCCGACGAAGAGGATTGGCGTATCGTCGCGGTGCATGTGAACCATCAGCTGCGGGGGGAGGCGAGCGAGGCGGATCAGGCCTATGTGGAGGCCCGCTGCCGGGAGTGGGGCATTCCCTGCGATGTCCGCCGGGTGGACGTGTCCGCCCGGCTCCGGGAGCGGGGCGGAAACCTTCAGGATGTGGCCCGCCGCCTCCGCTACGACGCTTTCCGGGAGGCGGCGGAGGAGGCGGACGCCGACAAACTGGCGCTGGCCCACCAGGCGGACGACCAGGTGGAGACGGTCCTGATGCGGTTCTTGCGGGGCACCGGCGTCGGCGGCTTGGCCGGCATTCCCCCGTCCCGCCCCTGGCACGGAAGGCGGCTGGTGCGCCCCCTGCTTCCCTTTTTCCGGGAGGAGATCGAGGCGTATTGCCGGGAAGAGGGGCTTCAGCCCCGCCGGGATGAGAGCAACGATTCCCTCGCCTACACCCGCAACCGGCTCCGTCACCGCCTGATTCCGCAATTGGCCGAATTCAACCCCCGGGTGAAGGAGGCCATCCTGAAATTGAGCCTGCTTGCGGCGGAGGAAGAGAAGGTTTGGGAGCGCCTGGAGGCGGAAGCCGCGGAAAAGGTGACGGTCCGGCGGGAGGAAGGGGAGATTTCCCTGGACGTTTCGGCCCTCAGGCGTCAACCCCTTGCTTTACAAAGGAGATTGATTAAACTACACTTAAATTGTCTTGTAAAGGACGGAACGGTTGAGATTCCCATGAATGCCGTGGACCGGGTCCTTTCCCTGGCGGAGGGCGGCACGGGAAGCCGGCTGCACCTTCCGGGAAATCTGGAGGCGGAGCGGGAATACGGCCGTCTCCGCCTCAAAAGGGCGGAAGCGGATGAGACGAATTCCGAGGGGGGCGTTTTCCCCCTGGCCGTGCCCGGCGTGACCCCCCTGCCGGGAATGGGCGGGGTGATCGAGGCCCGGGTGGCGGATCGATCCCTGGCGGCGGAGGAGCTTAGGGGAAGGTGGGCCGTGTTCGATGCGGATCGGTTGGAACATCCCCTCTGCGTCCGGCCGCGCCGCCCCGGGGACCGCATGCGCCTTCTCGGGCTGGCGGGTTCCAAAAAGGTGAAGGACATCATGATTGACGCCAAGATTCCCAGGCGGATGCGGAATCGCTTGCCGTTGGTGATTCACGGGGAGGAAATCATCTGGATTCCGGGTCTGCGCCGCTCCGACTGGGCGCCGGTGACGAAAAAGACCCGGCGTTTCCTGTATTTGATGTGGCAGCCGTCCGAAGAGGAGTGAAGGGGGCGGCGCGCGTGCGCCTTGAGGGACCGGGAAAGGTTTGACGGGGTTTTCGGCAAACGGGCGCGATGAGATCCAGTGGGCGGCAGGTGAGGGGCTCCTTTTGCGGATGGGCGTCTTGCCCGCTTTATGCATAACCGCTCTTCAGCGGGCCATTCTGTTTGAAAGGAGGCGAACCCCTGGTTGGAAGCCGGTCTGCTTGAATCCAGCATTCAGGCGGATGGTATGAACCGGGTATCCATGCACGAGGACATTCGGGAAATCTTGATCACAGAGGAAGCGATTCGGAACAAGGTGCGGGAATTGGGTCGGCAATTGACGGAGGATTATCGCGGGAAGAACCCCCTCTGCATCTGCGTGTTGAAGGGGGCCGCCCTGTTCATGACGGATCTCGTCCGCCAGATGGACATCCCGTTGGAGATGGACTTCATGGCCGTTTCCAGCTACGGCGCGTCGACGGTTTCTTCCGGCGTGGTGCGGATCATCAAGGATCTGGACACTTCGGTGGAGGGCCGGCACGTGTTGGTGGTGGAGGACATCATCGACAGCGGCCTGACCCTGAGCTATCTGCTGGACCTGTTGCGGCAGCGCAACGCCGCTTCGATCAAGGTGGTCACCCTCCTGGACAAACCCCACCGCCGGACGGTGAACCTGACCCCGGATTATTGCGGTTTCACCGTGCCCGATGCCTTTGTGGTCGGCTATGGATTGGACTACGCGGAGAAGTATCGCAACCTCCCCTACATCGGCATTCTGAAGGAAGAGGTCTACCGGTAGAATTCGGTTGTGGGAGGCCTGCGGCTGTGGTAAAATGGTGAAAGGGTCAATATGGGAGTCGTGACAATGGGTTCCGTCGATATCGATCCGTCACAGCCAAGCGAAATATCGGAGGGAAAAGGGCTTTTCACCTCGCGGGGAGCAAGGTGACCAAGCCCATTCTTGCACTTTTCGGATGAAATCGGTTTTTGTCGAGACGCACTCCTTCATTCGAGCACCCTGACCTGTTTAAAAGAAAGGAGGCAAAGGCGGCTTTCCCCCGGGAATCGAGGGGGTCTCCGCTGCCCACAATCTCTTATGAAAAACGTCTTCCGGATTCCCGGATTATATATTATTCTCATCTTCGTGGCCGTCGGGATTGGCAACGTGTACCTGCAGCAGCAGTCCGAGACGGAGACACTTACATACACCAAATTCAAGGAAAAACTGAACGCGGGACAAATTGCCGAAGTGCTGGTCCGCCCCGAGGGCGAGACGTTCCGCGTCGAGGGAAAATACAAGAACGTTTCCCCGGGACAGGTGACCAATTTTGTCACCCATGTTCCGATGGACACCCGGGAGATCAATGACCTGGATAAGCACAAGGTGCACATCAATATCGAAAAGGCCAAGGGGGATTCCTTTCTACTCACGCTCCTGACGTCGATCGTCCCCCTCGTGCTCCTGCTCCTTTTCTTCTTCTGGGTGCTGAACCAGGCCCAGGGCGGGGGAAACCGGGTCATGAATTTCGGCAAGTCCCGGGCCAAGCTGTACAATGAGGAGAAAAAGCGGATCACCTTCGATGACGTCGCCGGGGCCGACGAGGAAAAGGCGGAGCTGGTGGAGATCGTCGATTTTCTCAAAAACAGCCGGAAGTTCGCCTCCATCGGGGCGCGGATTCCCAAAGGGGTGCTCCTGGTGGGCCCCCCGGGAACCGGAAAGACTCTGCTGGCGCGGGCGGTGGCCGGGGAGGCCCAGGTGCCCTTTTTCAGTATCAGCGGTTCCGACTTCGTGGAAATGTTCGTCGGCGTGGGCGCCTCCCGGGTCCGTGACCTGTTTGAGCAGGCGAAGAAGAATCATCCCTGCATCATCTTCATCGACGAGATCGATGCCGTCGGACGCCAGCGGGGCGCCGGACTGGGCGGCGGTCACGATGAGCGGGAGCAGACGCTCAACCAGCTGTTGGTGGAGATGGACGGCTTCGACGCCAACGACGGGATCATCGTGATGGCCGCCACCAACCGGCCGGACATCCTGGATCCCGCCCTGCTCCGGCCCGGCCGCTTCGACCGGCAGATCACCGTGAACCGCCCCGATGTGAAGGGGCGCGAAGCCATCCTGAAGGTGCACGCCCGGAACAAGCCCCTCGAGGAGAATGTGAAGCTGGAAGTGATCGCCCAGCGCACCATCGGGTTTACCGGGGCGGACCTGGAAAACCTGCTCAACGAGGCGGCTCTGCTGGCGGTGCGGAGGAACAAGGACAAGATCGGCATGGACGAGATTGACGAGGCGATCGACCGGGTGATCGCCGGTCCCCAGAAGAAAAGCCGGGTCATCAGCGAAAAGGAGAAGCGGACCATCGCCTATCACGAAGCGGGGCACACCATCGTCGGCTATTATCTGGAACATGCGGAGACGGTGCACAAGGTGACCGTCGTCCCCCGCGGCCAGGCCGGGGGCTATGTGGTGATGCTGCCCAAGGAAGACCGCTTCCTGCTGACGAAAAGCGAGCTGCTGGACCGGGTCACCGGCTTGCTCGCCGGGCGCGTGGCGGAAGAGATCGTCTTCGGGGAAATCAGCACGGGGGCCCACAACGATTTCGAGAAGGCGACCAACATCGTCCGCCGCATGATCACCGAATTCGGCATGAGCGACAAGCTGGCCCCGATGCAGTTCGGCCGTCCCCAGGGGCATGTGTTCCTGGGTCGGGATCTCGGGCACGAGCAGAACTACAGCGACGCCATCGCCTACGAGATCGACCAGGAGATGCAGCAGCTGATCCGGACCTGTTACGAGCGGGCGAAAAATCTGCTTCTGGAGCACCGGGACCAGCTGGAGCTGATTGCCCAAACCCTGCTGGTGAAGGAAACCCTGGACGCCGAAGAGATCAAGCAGCTGCTTGAGACCGGAAAGCTGGATGATCCCGAGCTGAACGAAAAGATCAAGGTGAACATTCAGGGGAGCAAAAACCTGAACGGATCCGCCCAATGGAACGGGGAAGAGAAGAGCACGGGCGGAGAAAAGGCGGATGAAGCGAAGGACGAAGGGGAAAAAGAGCGCAAAACCGAGGGCGACAGCCCGCAGGGAAATTGAGGGGGCTTTTCCAAGGCCGTGCTTGGCCTGGGAGGATGCCAAGGGCATCCTCCATTTTTGATGCCTCGTTGAAGCCGGATTTCCCCTTCTGTTAAGATGAAGTTGGACTTTTGGGACAAAGCGGGTGGAATCGATGCTGTTGGTGATGGATGTCGGCAATACCCACATCGTGTTGGGGCTTTTTCAGGGGGACGAGCTGCTTCACCACTGGCGGATCCAGACCGATCGCAACGCGACGGAAGATGAATATGCGATGTTGTTGAAGAGTTTGTTTGAACACGTAGGGATCCGGATGGAGGAGATCGACGGGGTGAGCATCTCATCGGTGGTTCCGCCCCTCAAACGGGTGTTGCACCTGCTCGTCCGCAAGTATTTCGGTTTACAGCCCCTGGTGATCGGTCCCGGGGTGAAAACCGGACTCAACATCCAGTACGAAAATCCCCGGGAAGTGGGGGCGGACCGGATCGTGAACGCGGTGGCGGCGATCGAAACCTACGGTCCGCCGCTGATCATCGTCGATTTCGGGACGGCGACCACCTTCTGCTTTATCAACGAGCAGGGGCATTACGTCGGAGGAGCGATCGTTCCCGGCGTGCATGTTTCCGCGGAAGCTCTCCACCAGCGGGCCGCCCAGCTGACCCGGGTGGAGGTGGTCAAGCCGGAAAGCGTCGTGGGGCGGAACACCGTAAAGGCCATTCAGTCCGGTCTTTTTTACGGTTATGTGGGCGTGGTGGACGGAATCGTGAACCGGATGAAGCGGCTTCTGACCAAGCGGCCCACGGTGGTGGCCACCGGAGGGCTGGCGGAGATGATTTCAAAGGAAGCGGAGACCATCGACGTGTATGATCCGCTGCTGACGCTGCGGGGGCTCAAGATCATTTACGAGCGGAATCAATAGAAAAGCGGCAGCCTGAGCGGAGGAAGGGGACGGGCTGCTTTGCGCCGCCTTCGGCGAAGGGAGCAGCCCGTCTTTTTGTTCCCGAAAAGCCGCCCGGCGGGCGAAAACGGTTCCGGATGGTCCGCGGCTCCTTGTGGAATCCTGTAGGCGACGGGCCGGACGGCGGGGTTGCGGGATCGACAGGCGCGCAATGACCGGGAGGTGTCACGATGAGGGAGGACTACGCGGTCCGGGCGACGGCCCACGGCGGGACGCTGCGGGCCTTCGCCGCCCGGACGACCGAATTGGTGAAGGAGCTTCAACGGCGTCACCACACCTGGCCGGTGGCCACGGCCGCCCTGGGGCGGGCCGTCACGGTGGGGGCGATGATGGGGCTGATGCTCAAAGGGGAGAGGGACCGCCTCACCATCCAGATCAAGGGGAACGGCCCCCTCGGCCAGATCGTGGTGGATGCGGATTCCCGGGGACACGTTCGGGGGTACGTGGACAACCCGGCGGTGGATCTCCCCTTGAACGACCGGGGCAAACTGGATGTGGCCGGAGCCGTCGGCGAGGGGATGCTCTACGTGGTCAAGGATCTCGGCCTGAAGGAACCCTACCGGGGGAGCGTGCCCCTCGTTTCCGGAGAGTTGGGGGAGGATTTCACCTATTATTTCACCGTATCGGAGCAAATTCCGTCGGCGGTGGGCGTCGGCGTCCTGGTGGACCGGGACGGTTCGGTGCTGGCGTCCGGAGGGTTTATCCTCCAGGTGCTGCCGGAAGCCGAGGAGGAGACGATCGCGCGCCTGGAGGAGCGGATTGCCGCCATGACCTCCGTCACCGACCGGATTCAGGCCGGCGCCGCCCCCGAGGATCTGCTCCGGGAAGTGATCGGCGAGGATGTCCAGGTGCTGCAGCGGCAGCCCGTCTCCTTTGACTGTTCCTGCTCCCCGGACCGGATCCGTTCCCTTTTGAAGAGCATGGGGAAGGAGGAGATTTCGGCCCTCTTGCAAAAACAGGGGAAGGCGGAAGTGATCTGCCATTTCTGCAGCGAGCGCTACGTGGTGGAGAGAGAGGAACTGGAAAAGTGGCTGGGGGAAATGAAGTAGACGCCCCCGGCTTTTTTATTGACAATGCCGGGGAAATGGGGATAAGATAAAGGAAAGTAACCCTAGTTACATGATGGGAATAGGAGGCCTTCAAATGCGGGTTGCCAACAATATTCTGGAGCTGATCGGCCAGACGCCGGTGGTCAAGCTGAACCGGATCATCGGAAAAACGGACGCGGACGTGTATTTGAAGCTGGAATTTTTCAATCCGGGGGGAAGCGTGAAGGATCGGATCGCCCTCAGCATGATCGAGGAAGCGGAGAAGCAAGGGCTTTTGAAACCCGGAGACACCATCGTGGAACCCACCAGCGGCAACACGGGAATCGGCCTGGCGATGGTGGCGGCGGCCAAAGGGTATCGCGCCCTCTTGGTGATGCCGGACACGATGAGCCTGGAGCGTCGCAACCTCCTCCGGGCCTATGGTGCGGAACTGGTGCTGACGCCCGGCGCCGAGGGAATGCGCGGCGCGGTGAAAAAGGCGGAGGAAATCGTGCGGGAGCGGCCGAACCATTTCATGCCCCAGCAGTTCAAGAACCCGGCCAACGTGAAAATCCACCGGGAAACGACCGCCCGGGAGCTGCTGGAGCAGATGGACGGCCATTTTGACGCCTTTGTCGCCGGCGTCGGCACCGGGGGAACGATCACCGGAGTCGGACAAGTGATCAAGGAGAAGATCCCCGGGGTGCACCTGGTCGCCGTCGAACCGAGCGCTTCGCCGGTCCTTTCCGGAGGAAAGCCCGGACCCCACAAGATCCAGGGAATCGGGGCCGGTTTCGTGCCGGACATTCTGGACACGGAGATCTATGACGAAGTGATCACCGTCGACAACGAGGAAGCCTTCCAGTGGGCCCGCCGGATGGCCCGGGAGGAAGGAATTCTCGGCGGCATTTCCTCCGGCGCGGCGGTGGCCGCCGCGGCCAAAGTGGCCCGCCGCCTGGGCCAAGGGAAAAAGGTGGTGGCGGTGGTTCCCAGCAACGGGGAGCGCTACCTGTCGACGCCCCTGTACCAGTTTGAAGAAGAGGAATCCACCGCGCGGTAAGCGGCAAAGGGGAAGAAGCCGCCGGATGAATCCGGCGGCTTCCGTTTTTTCCGGAAAACCGGGGAAGAAGGAGGAGGCAGGCGCGAATTACTGCTCCGGCGTGACGATGATCTCGACGCGCCGGTTTTTTTGCCGCCCTTCAACGGTGTCATTGGAGGCGATGGGTTTTGTTTCTCCCCAGCCTTTGGTTTGGAATCGGATTTCCTGCTGGGTCAATTTCTCAAGGTGTTCTTTGACCACTTCGGCCCGCTCTTCAGACAGCTTCTGGTTATACGCCGCAGAGCCGATGCTGTCGGTATGGCCTTCGATTTGCACCTTCGAATTGGGGAAGTGGTTTAGGAACCGCGCGACCTCGTTCAGTGTCGTTTTGGCTTCATCCGTCAGCGAGCTTTTGCCGAATTCGAAGAGGATGGGTTCAGGGACGTTCAGCTTAATCCAGTTCTCCCTTAGCGTAATTCCGACGGAGCCGGGCAATTCGATGTCCTTCAGCCGATTCGACTTGGAAAGTCCGTCCACCACATGGAAGGTGCCGACGCCGATCAACGTCAGGTCCTTATAGATCCGCACCTTGTATTCCCCGGGTTCCAATTTGCCATCAATGGCCGGGCGGTAAAATTCCTTGGTGTACCATACGTAATCCGGGCTGAGGTATACCTCATACCGCCTGATCACCTTCTTCACTTCTCCCTTTAATTGAAGGAGATTGACGGTGAGTTTGTTGGTTCCGAAGGGCGAAGGGCTGGTCAGTTTAAAGCTGATGTTCTCATCGGTGTCAAAGGCTTCGCGGGGATTGGCCAAAGAACCTTTCACATTGGGGTCGAAATCGCCGAACTGCAATTTTTGCGCGTTCTCTTCCTGTTCGTTGACGTATTTTTTCCATTTTTTCTTTTCCTGTCGGATGGCTTCCTCCTCTTTTTTCTTTTTCTCCTCCTCCTTTTGCGTTTCGGTCTGCTTGTTCACCGCCTGAAGGGAGGACAGCCAATCCGCTTGGCATCCCGTGAGAAGCACGCAAAGAAGAAAGAGCCAGAATATCCGGTGTCGCATGGAATGTTCTCCTTTCTAAGGAATCACTTCAAAGGTCCCTTTCGACATAAGGGTTTGATCCCGGTCCCGGTAAACCTCCACCCGGTATTTGCCGGGCTGAAGCCAGGGAAGACCGTCGTGGAAAGTGTAGATGCTGCCGAATGAGAGGGCGTCGACGTTGACTTTCTGCTCTTTGATCACCTCGCCCGTTTCACGGACGACTCGCACCCGGACCTCATGGGTAAACATCGGTTTATGGTCCTCAAAACAATATGTAATCGATTCATTCGGGCGAAATTGCGAACGCGGATTGTCGACCGCGAACTTGGTTTCGTCTTCCGGCCAATCCCCGAACGTCATCGGTCTCGGATAGGAAGCGGAGGGTTGGGCTGGTTTGGAGGCGGGCTCGGATTTGGGCTTGGACTCGGCTTGGGGGGCGGGGGGATCTGCCTTGGGCAGGGCGAGTTGACAGCCGGAGAAGAGAAAAACAACAAAAAATAATATAAAAATTTTTAATAAATTTTTCACCAGATCATCTCCTTAAAAAATTGTTATATGCATATTATATAAAATAATGGCACTTTGGCAACGATTATTTTTCCCGATTGCCGATGGAATTAGGTTGGAATAAGAATTTTATGCGGCCGGAGCCGCAAAGCGAAAGGCCCAGGAGGCGGTCAAAGCCTCCGGGACGGGCGAACCATGGGAGATGACGCGGGGGTTTTGCTCCGCGCCGAAAGAGGCGGGTTGCGCCAAGGCGGATGCCGGTCGGAAAAGGGGGGGCTGGGAGCCGAAGGTTCCCGCAATCAAGGGAGGAAGATCCGGTGCCGGATCTGCAGCGGGCGGGGAGCTCGCCCTCGGGCTATCGGTTTTTGCATGCCCTGTCCAGGATTTCCCGGACGACATCGCCCTTGGCGTCCGCGTAGTCCTGCACGTGTCGCCAACTGCGCCGGGCCAATTCGCGCTTGACGCGGGCGTATTTTTCCCGATCTTCCTCGTAGGTGCGAAGCCAGTCGCGAAAGCACAGCATCCGCTCGATTTCCGACGCGCCCTCGCTGAAGACATGCAGGTTGATGTCGGTGTCGGGCCCCTTGAACAGGCGGTGTTCGAACCATTCGGGCTCCCGGATCCGGAGCTTGTAGCCCGCAGCCTCCAGGGCCGGGACATAGGAGGCTTCGTCGGAGGAGTCCGGCACGACCAGCAGGATGTCGATGACGGGCTTGGCACAGAGTCCCGGCACCGAGGTGGAGCCCACGTGTTCCACCCGGAGCGCCCGGTCGCCGAGGGCGGAGCGGATCCGATCGGCCTCCCGCTCGAAAAGCCCGGGCCAGCGCGGGTCGTACTCGACCAGGGCGATGGGCGCGTTGTGGGGCTTCAGCTCGCCCACCGTCACTTTTTTCAGGTATTCTTCCGCATCCCGGGCCGGTTTGGCATCATCCATCGGGGAATCGATCCACCTTCCTTTATCCATTTTTTTCATGAACCCTGTTTCATTATAGCAGAGGCGGACGCCCATCATGGGCATTTTTTGATCCTGCGGGTTTTGCCGGCGGGTGCCATTACTTGGCCTTTTATCGGGGGACGATTTGTTGTAAACTGATAAGGATAGCGGGAGTTTGCGGAGACGAGACCGAGATGAGAGGAGAGGAGCCGAGGATGATTCTGGTGATCGACAATTACGATTCCTTTACCTATAATCTGGTGCAGTATCTGGGAGAGCTGGGGGAATCCCCGGAGGTGCACCGGAACGACCGGATCACTCCGGAGGAGATCGAAGGGATGGCTCCAGAGGCCATCATTCTTTCTCCGGGACCGGGCAAGCCGGAGGAGGCGGGGGTGTGTCCGGAGCTGGTCCGCCGCTTTGCCGGCCGCTTTCCCATCCTGGGCGTCTGCCTGGGTCACCAGGTCATCGCCCACGTCTTTGGCGGGAAGGTGGTCCGGGCCGGCCGGCTGATGCACGGGAAAACCTCCCCGATCCTGCACGACGGGAAAACCCTGTTTCGGGGGATGCCTTCCCCCTTCGAGGCGATGCGCTACCACTCCCTGATTGTCGACCGGGAGAGCCTGCCGGCGGAACTTTTGGTCAGTGCCGTAACGCCGGAAGGGGAAGTGATGGCCCTGCGCCACCGGGACTACCCCCTGGAGGGCGTCCAGTTCCATCCGGAATCGGTGGGGACTCCGGAGGGCAAAAGGCTGCTCACCAACTTTTTGGATGCGCATTTGCCCGGCCGTCCGGCCCGGGCCGTGTGACTTTCGGCAAAGGGGCGAAGGGAATGAGCGGCACCACTTCCATGATCCATCCGCCCAGGGAACCCTTGAAAGCCGGTTCCCACCTCCTTCCCATCCACCGGCGCACCCTGGTGATGGGCATCCTGAACGTGACCCCGGACTCCTTCTCCGACGGGGGCCGGTACAACCGGCTGGACCGGGCCGTATCCCATGCCCGCCGGATGGTGGAGGAGGGGGCGGACCTGATTGACGTGGGGGGCGAATCGACCCGTCCCGGGCATGAACCGGTTCCCCTGGAGGAGGAGCTGGAGCGGGTGATTCCCGTGATTGAGGCCCTCGTCCGGGAGGTGGACGTCCCCCTCTCCGTCGACACCTACAAGGCGGAGGTGGCCCGGCAGGCCCTGGAGGCGGGCGCCCACATCATCAACGACGTGTGGGGCTGCAGGCGGGATCCGGAGATGGCCCGGGTGGCGGCCCGCTTCGATGTGCCGATCGTCCTGATGCACAACCGGGAACTGCCGACGGCCTATGATTCCCTTTTGGACGACATCTGCGCCGATCTGTTGGAAAGCGTGCGGATCGCCCGGGAGGCGGGCGTCAAGGAGGAGCGGATCATCCTCGACCCGGGGATCGGCTTCGGCAAAACCTATGAGGAGAACCTCGAGGTGATGCGCCGGCTGGAGCGGATCGTCGAGCTCGGCTATCCGGTGCTGCTCGGCACATCCCGGAAGTCGATGATCGGCAAGACCCTCGACCTGCCCACGGACCAGCGCGTCGAGGGGACCGCGGCCACCGTCGCCCTGGGCATCGCCAAGGGGTGCCGGATCGTCCGGGTGCACGACGTGCGGGAAATGGTCCGGGTCGCCCGCATGACCGATGCGATCCTGTACGGCCCCGAAGCGGTCAGGGATTGACGAACTTGCGGCACGGAGGAAGAGGGAGGCCGGGGAGACGATGGACAAGGATACGATCTTTTTCAGGGGCATGACCTTCTACGGATATCACGGGGTATACCCCGAGGAGACACGGCTGGGACAGCGGTTTGTCGTCGATCTGGAGCTGGGACTGGACCTGGCCCCCGCCGCCCGCACCGACGATCTGAATCAGACCGTGGACTACGGCCGGGTGTATCAGGTGGTCAAGGAATTGGTGGAGGGGAAACCCTGCCGGCTGGTGGAGACCCTGGCGGAGCGGATCGCCGGCGCGCTCCTCACCGGCTTTCCGGTGGAGGAGGTGCGGGTCCGGGTGACCAAGCCGAATCCGCCCATCCCCGGACATTACGATTCCGTCGGCGTGGAAATCCGCAGGAGGCGGCCATGAGGCAGCCGGTGACCGCCTACCTGGGGCTGGGCTCCAATCTGGGCGACCGGCTGGACCACCTGCGCCAGGGGGTGGAGCTGCTCCAGTCCCATCCGGCCATCCGCATCACCCGGATCTCCTCCGTCTATGAGACGGCCCCCGTCGGTCCGGTGGAGCAACCGGATTTTCTCAACCTGGTCGTCGCCGCCGACACCACCCTTTCTCCGGAGGAGCTTCTTTCGGTCGCCCAGGAGATCGAGAGGCGGCTTCACCGGGTGCGGACCATCCGCTGGGGACCCCGCACCCTGGACATCGACATCCTGCTGTACGGGGACCGGATTCTTCACAGGGAGGAATTGACCATTCCCCATCCCCGGATGGAGGAGCGGGCCTTCGTCCTGATTCCCCTCCTGGAAGTGGCGGGCAATCTGCGGATTCCCGGGAGCGGGGCGACGGTCCGGGAGCGGATCGAAAAGGCCCCGGACCGGCCGGGCGTGCGAAGGACCCCGTATCGCATCACTCCGGCAAATCCGGTGATGGGATGAGGAATATATCGGTTTGAAGAAAGCAATAAAGAAAGGAGGATGAGGCGCCGTGATGAAAAAACTGAAGATCGGGCCGGTGGAGACGAAAAACAACGTGGTGCTGGCGCCGATGGCCGGCGTCTGCAACCCCGCCTTCCGCCTGATCGCCAAGGAATTCGGGGTGGGTCTGGTCTGTGCCGAGATGGTGAGCGACAAGGCGATCCTGCACGGCAACGAGCGCACCCGGAAGATGCTGTACGTGGATGAGCGGGAAAAGCCCCTCAGCCTGCAGATCTTCGGCGGGGACAAGGAGAGCCTGGTGGAGGCGGCCAAGATCGTGGACCGGCAGACCAACGCGGACATCATCGACATCAACATGGGCTGCCCGGCGCCCAAGGTGGTCAAGTGCGACGCCGGCGCCCGCTGGCTGCTGAATCCGGGGAAAATCGAGGAACTGGTGGCCGCCGTCGTCGAGGCGGTGGAAAAACCGGTTACCGTCAAGATGCGGATCGGCTGGGATGAAAACCACATCTACGCCGTGGAAAACGCCCTGGCCGTCCAGCGGGGCGGAGGAAAAGCGGTGGCCGTGCACGGCCGCACCCGGAAGCAGATGTACACCGGGAAAGCCAACTGGGACATCATCCGCCAGGTGAAGGAGGCGGTGGACATCCCGGTGATCGGAAACGGGGATGTCTTCACCCCCGAGGATGCGAAACGGATGCTGGAGCAGACCGGCTGCGACGGCGTCATGATCGGACGGGGCGCCCTGGGGAATCCCTGGATGCTGCACCGCACCGTCCATTACCTGGAAACCGGCGAACTCCTTCCCGAGCCCACCCCCCGGGAAAAGGTGGAGATCGCGCTTGTGCACATGGACCGGCTCATCGCCCTGCGCGGCGAGGAAGTGGCCGTCCGGGAGATGCGGAAGCACGCCGCCTGGTATTTGAAGGGACTGCGGGGCGCCGCCCGGGTGAAGGACCGCATCAACGAACAAACCACCCGGGAGGGGATGGCCCGGGTCCTGTGGGAGTTCGTGGAGCAGCTGGAACGGGAACAGTCCGGGAATTCGGCGAAAAAGGCGGGATGACTTCCGGCGGGTTCATCCCGCCCGGCGTTTTTTCTTGGCCGCGGAGCCGGCGAGGAGGCTCCCCGTGCGTGAAACCCGGCGGAGACGACTCTCGGCCGTTTTTTCTGTTTGAGGGTTGTCCCGTTTGGTCCATAAAGGAAAGTAAGGGGAAAGAACCGTTTGACGGTCAAATGGTCCCCCGTCGAACCGGAGGGAGTGTATGTCATGACTAGGGATGAGGAACAAAACGAGTTGTTGAAGGTCCGGCGGAATAAGATGGAGACCCTGCGCGAGGAGGGCATCGATCCGTTCGGCCGCCGCTTTGAGCGGACCCACTTGGCCCGCGACATTCACGAGGCCTTTGGTCACTTCAGCAAGGAAGAGTTGCAGGAAAAAGGGGAAAAGGTGACAGTGGCGGGGCGCCTCATGTCCAAGCGGAAGCAGGGGAAGGCCTCCTTCGCCCACCTGCAGGATGTGTCCGGACGGATCCAGATCTACGTCCGCCTGGACGAGGTGGGAGAGAAGCAGTATGAGCTTTTCACCATGGCCGACATCGGCGACTGGCTGGGTGTCAGCGGCGAGGTGTTCAAGACCAACCGCGGGGAAACCACCGTCAAGGCGGAATCCATCACCTTCCTGACCAAGTCCCTTCGCCCCCTGCCGGAGAAGTTCCACGGCTTGAAGGACGTGGAACTGCGTTACCGCAAGCGTTATCTCGACCTGATCATGAATCCCGACGTGAAGGAGACCTTTATCCTGCGCAGCCGCATCATCGCCGCGATCCGCCGCTTTTTGGACGAGCGGGGCTTTCTGGAAGTGGAGACGCCCACCATGCACGCCATCGCCGGGGGAGCGGCGGCGCGTCCCTTTATCACTCACCACAACGCCCTCGACATGCAGCTCTACATGCGGATCGCCATCGAGCTTCATCTGAAGCGGCTGATCGTCGGCGGACTGGAAAAGGTGTACGAGATCGGCCGGGTCTACCGGAACGAAGGGATTTCCACGAAGCACAATCCGGAATTCACGATGTTGGAGCTGTATCAGGCCTTTGCCGATTTTCGGGACATCATGAATTTGACGGAGGACCTGATCGCTCACGTGGCCAGGGAAGTGCTGGGAACGACCCGGATCGTTTACCAGGGGCATGAGATCGATCTGACGCCCCCCTGGGACCGGAAATCGATGACGGATCTGATCCGGGAGCATGTCGGCGTCGACTTCACCCGGGAGATGAGCGACGAGGAGGCCCGCCGCCTTGCCGAGGAGCACGGCGTCGAAGTGACCAAAGCGATGACCTTCGGCCACATTGTCAACGAGTTTTTCGAGCAAAAGGTGGAGGACAAGCTGATCCAGCCCACCTTCGTCTACGGCCATCCCACGGCCATCTCCCCGCTGGCCAAGAAGAACGAAGAGGATCCGCGCTTCACCGACCGCTTCGAACTCTTCATCGTCGGCCGGGAGCACGCCAACGCCTTCACCGAGCTGAACGACCCCATCGATCAGCGGCAGCGGTTTGAGGCGCAATTGAAGGAGCGCGCCGCCGGCAACGAGGAGGCCCATCCGATGGACGAGGACTTCCTGGAGTCCCTGGAATACGGCATGCCTCCCACCGGAGGGCTGGGGATCGGCATCGACCGGCTGGTGATGCTCCTCACCGACAGCCCCTCCATCCGGGACGTCCTCCTCTTCCCGCTGATGCGGGATCGGGATTGAAGGCGGATGGAAAAATGAAAAAAGGCGTTCCCCCATATACGGGGGAACGCCTTTTTTCGCGGCAGGCTTCGAAAGGATCCGGATCCCAATGACTTGCCCGATTACAGTGGAGGCAACGAAAACATGAACATGGTTCGAGGTGTCGACGTCGGAGGACGGACCAGAGAAGAACAACAGGATATCGGCGCGGTTCATGGTGAGCATGTCCAGCATCCCGCTTGGCATCAATCTTTCCTGTCGGTTTCAGCCGGGAGAAAGCGGCTGCAATCGGAAAAGGAACTGCCCTTCTTTTACGCTCGACTTGTCCCGGTTCGAAACCATTGTCCTGCAGGATTGTTGCTATTCCGGTTCCATGGAAAACAGGTGAGCCAATGTTATGAAAGTATGGATCGGGCTAAAATGATGTTTGCGGGTTGGCGCCGCACGCCTTGTATGGGCTTTCCGGACGGGGAGGAGGCGCAAGATCCCGGCGAAAAAATTCAGCCGCTGCCCCTTCAGCATGGGATCAACCGGCACCTTTGATTGGACCGAAAACCATATCCGGCACGGATGAGGCGGCGCCACAGCCTCTGCGGGGTGTTCCCCTTTGTGTTGAGCGCGGTCAGGAGGTTCGCATTAGAAGCTATTTCAAAATTCGGTTTACACACCAAATAATGAATGCGATCAGGCAAAAAGCTCTATAAATATGCAAATATCGGTCATATCGAAC
>NZ_FOOK01000021.1 GCF_900113175.1 Planifilum fulgidum
GTCGCCGTTATCATCGGAGTGAGCGGTTGTACATTGTGCTGGACAACTTTTCCCCTCACCACCATAAGAAAGTCAAGACTTGGGCCCGTGAAAACAACGTGGAGTTGATCTATACGCCGACATATGCATCTTGGTTAAACCGGATTGAATGTCATTTTGGCCCGCTTCGCAAGTTCGTTTTCGAAGGAAGCAATTATTCATCTCATGATGAATTGGCTAAAGCCATCCAAGCATACATCCGTTGGCGCAACAAAAACAAACATCACGAAGCCATCTTAAAAGAACAAAACAAGATCAAGGTTGCCTGAAGGGGCACTAGCTCACGACATCGATTAACCCAATCGCGTGCTTCGCGCGCTTCAGTAGCGAGACATATTTCCGGGATTTGTTCTGCCGGCCAGCAGTAGCCGAGCAAACGCGCTACAGCGACTTGGAGTACGGTATGGGCCTCGGCTTTCGCTGGATGGCCGTGAAATGACCATTGAGTGAGATCTTGACATAAAATGTGCCTAGGATCATCCATCTCTGCCGCGATTCTTTGCCAATAATCGAAATCGAAAAGGGCGGATTCGATTGATTTAATAGCGACACTCACTTTTTTGTCGATCTTCCGAACTTCACGATTAAACTCCGAACTACTTGCAAATGCCCAGAGAGCTTTAAAATATTCTTCTTTGCGAGGAATAATAACTGCAGCCCCATGAGTGAACAACTGTCCTGTATACAAATTAAATGTAATGGTGTTTGGGCCGTATTTTAACGTATGCCTGATCATCGAAAACCCTTGAAATAACGCCATTTCTCAAGGATGAACCATCTTCTGTACAAAGCAATTCTCTCTCATTATCTGAGGTTCGTTTGCAATTTTGTTTGCAATTTCGTTTGCAGTTTTGTTTGCAAAAAGGCCGGGATCATCCCGGCCTTATATGTTTTAAGTTTCAATTCCTCATAGGTAACCTACAACTTAGGAGAGGGGGTACAAATACCTATCCCCGAGGAGAGAAGGGCAAAATGGACGTGCTCTTGTTCATCTTGGTTTCAATTCCTCATAGGTAACCTACAAACGGACCTTGGATGTGGCCGTGATGTTGGAGGGCGGTAAACCCGAGTTTCAATCCCTCATAGGCAACCTACAAACAGCGATGACAAACAAGAAGTGAAAGATGCCGTCTAAGTTTCAATCCCTCATAGGTAACCTACAAACATGCGCCTTGGGGGGTATAGATGGGAATTTTACGACAGTTTCAATCCCTCATAGGTAACCTACAAACCCTGAAAAAAGCCCGCCAAATTCATCATTTACATATTTACACTATAACCTTTGGGAATAATTTCGTCAATTGGGAAAATGGCTATTCCCCTTCTTCCACTTGGCTTTTAAGGGATTGGAAGAAAATGAAAGCGTCGTCGACCTCCAGGGGTTTTTGCATTATCGGAGGTCGACGACACCTAACTTGAACAATTCATCTCACTTAAACAAGCGGGAAAATCCCCGGCTTATTTTTGCTTCCCAATTTCCTCTATGGTCGATGCGATTTGATCCGTCAGGGCTTGCAGGAGCAATCTTCCCTTTTCTGCGGTTGCTCGAGTGGGAAAGCCAATTGTCCCGCTTTTGGTATATGGTTTCATTCCTACGGTTTCCAGGAAAGGACGATCAGGTGAATCACAATCGGATCGTTTGTCTTCTTTCACGGCTTTCGGCATCAGATGCATGATAAGCGAGGTCTCTCCCTCTCCGGCATGCATGTCCCGACTAATGGTCTCGGTGATCCCAGCCGCCTGATAAGCTTGTTCCCAGTGACGGCGGTTGGGAAACGGCCCCCATACCGTTCGTGGATCTTCGACATTCAATTCCTGAACAATATTCCTTAGAAGATGATTCCCGCCGTGTCCGTTGATGATAACGATCCTTGAAATGCCTGACCGTTTCAGCGATTGGACAATATCGGTGACCACCGCTGTCAATGTATGAACCCTAAGGGATATACAACCGGGAAAATCCGCGTGCTCAAAGGAAGCGGAATACGGCAACAACGGAACACAGAAAGAGGATTCAAACCGCTTGGAGAGCTGTTTTGCCAATGCCTCGGCGATGATTCCATCCGTGTTTATGGGAAGATGGTAACCGTGTTGCTCGATGGCTCCGATCGGGAGAAAGGCCAAGTTTACATCTGTCAGTTCGTTCCACGACGAAAAGGAATCCATTATTCACACTCCTGTATGGTGACAGGCTGAGTGTTATCCCATCTTTTCTTTTTTTTGGGATTTTTACTGAGGCGTTCTTATTGTGACGACAAAGGATCGGGGACTCTCCCCTTTGGATGGGAGTTTCAATCCTCTATACTGAGGTGTTCTTATTGTGACAGCAGATGCTGAATTTCTTGGTATAATTGGACTTCTACGCCATTTTGCGAACACCTCCGGGGTTTTGGCCGAAGCTCCCGGTGTTCGCAAAATTCATCCCTCATAGGTAACCTACAAACACGAGCAGATTAAACGGCTGGAGGAGAAAATCTACGTTTCAATCCCTCATAGGTAACCTACAAACGTGGATGATCCAACAGAGGAAGCAGCTGTAACCACAGTTTCAATCCCTTATAGGTAACCTACAAACTTGGTCGAAGTGCGATTGTTGCGGGAATCCTGAAGTGTTTCAATCCCTTATAGGTAACCTACAAACCCCAAATTCTCAAGCCCCGGATAATCGCTGGTGGAGGGTGTTTCAATCCCTTATAGGTAACCTACAAACGCGAAGCGCCGAGCGAGCGACGCAGACCCTTGACGAGGTTTCAATCCCTTATAGGTAACCTACAAACGGAAGCGGCCTCGTTTGTTATTGCAGACAGACTGTAGGTTTCAATCCCTTATAGGTAACCTACAAACGCTCCTAAATGTCGAGAACATTGATTTTAGCGTCCAATGACGTTTCAATCCCTCATAGGTAACCTACAAACCGGGTATGGCCAGGCGGGGCGGGAAGACGGCCAGCCTCGTTTCAATCCCTCATAGGTAACCTACAAACCCCCTGAAAAAGCCCGCCAAATCCATCATTTACATATTTACACTATAACCTTTGGGAATAATTTCGTCAATTGGGAAAACGGCTGTTTCCCTTCTTTCACTTGGCTTTTGGAGATTTGGAAGAAAATGAAAGTGTCGTCGACCTCCAGGGGTTTTTGCATCATCGGAGGTCGACGACATCTTAAGTTGAGTTGATTGAGAACCGTTCATTTTCCCCTTTACAGTAAATCCCCTTTTGCCCTGTATAGCTTGATCCCCTTGATTTCACCTTTTACTAAATTGTGGTTGGACATGCAAACATCAGCGTTACAATGGACATTTACTCTCATGTAATTCCGAGCATACAACGCGAAGCCGCAAAAATGTTCGATCAGATTCTGGATCAAGACGCTTTAACCGACTAAAGGTTAGAAATTCGTTAGAAGTCGGGCCGGGAAATAAAATGACGGGGGCTGAAAACCCCCGTCATTCTTGGTCGGGGCGGCCGGATTTGAACCGACGACCCCCTGGTCCCAAACCAGGTGCTCTACCAAGCTGAGCCACGCCCCGTAAGGAAATTTGATTTTTTGATAAAAAATTGCACCAAAGGCAAAACTGCTTGATTCGGACAAGGGATATGACGGGAACGATTTAAAGGCTTCCTTATTGTCCTCCGCATTATTCGCATAGAACATGATAACACAGGGGTCCAGGAAAGTGAAGCCCCAGAAATTTTCATCAAACGAGTATTCGATGGGGTGTCTTATAAACCAAATGAGACCGGTGTTCATCCATCCGGTATACGCCGGTTGAAGAGGGTAGGGTGCCTTCATCCAAAATGAGTCTGCCCATCGACGGGCGCACCGTTTTCATTCCACCCGATCCATCCAATCTGCCGCGGGAGGCCCGGCTCACCGCTTGATGTGAGGAATCGTAAGGGGACCCGATGGCGCCTTCCACCGAGAGGAGGTTTTCCGCAAAAGCGGCCGGGTTCCTTCTCTAGATCCCTTCGGTTCTCCGGACGGCGGTGTTCAGACGCTCTTCATGGGAGACTACAGGGCGCAAAAAATGGCCCGTTCCGGTTCCCGATAAGCTGTGGCGAAGATTGACCAACAAACCTGATGTCCTTGCTTTTTTGCAGTCAACCATCACAGGGAAGTCGGAATGGCGTGTATAAACAGAACGCAACTTGAACTGAGAAAGTGCCGGTGATCGCTTGCGATGCGGACAAAGAAGAAATCAATGCACGACAGACTGGAGTGATGGACGCTTTTGGCATGGGATAGAAAGGCGTGATAAATGTGTTTCGATCCCCGGATAGTCGTTCAAGGGGTTTAATTCTCCGGTGTCCGTTCCGAATTTGCAAGGCCCTGATTTGTCCCCTGTCTCACCTGTTTCCACACTTGCTCCGTGAACTTTTGTCGGTGGCCTGATCTCTGCCAAAAAAATCCCCCGACCCTTTTGTGTAAAGAAAAACAGGCCGAACGCCGAGCCTTGCGAAGGTGGGCTTGGCCGATAGGGTTTACCCGCCCGTCAACCGTCGATGTTTGGCCTGCGCAAGAATCCATTTTGGGCAAAATAAAATTGGGCTTCGAAAGCCCAATTTTAAACTGGTGCCGAAGGTGGGAGTCGAACCCACATGGTCGTAAGACCACACGATTTTGAGTCGTGCGCGTCTGCCAATTCCGCCACTTCGGCATGTCAGGTCTTGTGGTTGTTGGATTTGCCCCTGCTGCACCAGGAATGATCCTCAACCGGACAATGCATAATATAACACGACCGGATATGAAATGTCAACACCCCTCGACAAATCCTTTCCCTGCTTCGGGGTGATTTCCTGCGAAGGCTGCCTTTTTCGGCCACAAGACGCAGAAGTGTAAGGTACACCCTGCTCCCCTTTTACTACTTTTTGTCTAGTCGATTCGCGGTCGATCCCTTGATTTTGCGTCAGTACGCCGATTTCCCGGGCTTTTTTGCTTCACGGCACCGTGATGAACGGCTTCAACACGGATGAATATCTTTCGTCCGATTTGTGATTTCACATCTTGTCTGTTTCGACGTTTCGCATGGCTTCTGGAAAATGCAAGCATTCCGCTTTCGCGGCGCAGTCTTCCCTTCCCTGCCGAGGAAAATTTTTTTGCGACTTTAAAATAGGAAATTTGCGAAGAATGATCCATCCGGTTTTCAATAAATATTCATTGTATGCCCGACAATCTTATACTTACGTTGTATAGCCTATTCAAGGATAACGTGGTACCATGTACCCGGTGACACTGGGGTACTCGGCAGTACTCTTTGTAACGCTGTCGTTGGGGCAAATCCTTCATCCCAAACATCCGTAATTTCATACGTGACAGGCATCGATTCTCCAGAATGTGATCGATGAATCTTTTCATACACGCGTTGGTTCATGAAGGATTTTCCAGGTCCGATGGAGAAACTGAAGAGTGATCGTCCGGCGCAGAGCGCCGCGAGGCAAGGGGGATTTGGTACATGCGATTGAGGGATGAATACCTTTGTACCCTGACGGACTTCCACATTCGTGACGGCTTGGCGGTGGAGGAGCCCGTTTACCAGGAGCATCTGCAACGGTGCCCCCGCTGCCGGGAAAAAATCCGCCGGCACCGGGCGAGGGTGCAACCAAGACCGGCTCGTCGGACAAGCGGACAAGCCCGTTCGATCACCGTCTCCACGAGGCCCGCAGATCCGAAATACTGGGCGCTGCCTCCGCGGAAGGAACGCAGAAAACGCCAGAAAAAATGGGTTCTCGTCGGTTCGACCGCCGCTTCCCTGTTGCTGCTCCTGACGGGGTATTCCCACAACAATCAGGGGGCGTCGAATTACACCAATAACGCCCAGGCGAATCCCATCGTCACGGAAGACGATTTGGAGGGCCTGAACAATGCGGAACGGACCATTCTCATGACGGCGGCTCCGGGAGTCCGCGCGACCGGTACGCTGTACATCCTGAAAACCGACAACCCCGACGAGAAAAAACTGGCCATTGCCATTCGGGGATTGAAGCCGTCCTCCAACCACGTATATCAGGTGTGGAAACACTCCGGCGATCGGGTGGAATCCCTCGGAACCGTCGATCCTTCCGAGGACGGAACGGTCATGTTCGCTTCCCGGTTGACCGATTACGGCTCCATCGAGGGAATCACCATCACCAAGGAAAAACGGTATGAAAAGGAACCGATGGGGCGCGACATGCTCGTTGCCGCCCTGTCACCCACCTGGGAGAAAAACACGTTCCTCAACGGCCGTTATAAAACGGCGAAAAAGAAAAGCGAATCCGTCAGCCGGCAAGGGAAAAACCTCACCCAATCCATCGATGTCTCCCGGATGAGCGACGGCAAGGAAAGCCGGTATTCCTATTCCCACGGAGCGGGCACCCTGAAAAAGACCCGCAGCACCGGCACCAAACAATCCTTGAACCAGGCTCCTTCCCGTTCCAATCCGGTGCAACAAAAGCCGCAAGTGACGCAACCGAAAAACGACGCGAACCAAGCGGACAAAGGCAGCCAAACCACTTCCCCCACCAACAATACGAACAACACCACAAACACTGATAACAACAATACCAACAATAACAATACCAACGCCGGCAGCAACAACAGCGGGAGCTCTTCCAACAAGAGGCTGCTGGACATAAACCTGAATCTGGGCATTATCAAAGTGGGCATCAAGCTGTAAAAAAACCATTGAAGCCTGCTGACGCGATCGGCGGTCAGCAGGCTTATCTTTTGCAAAAAGAGGGGGAACCATCCCCCTCATTTCATCTCTTCAATGCGCCGATGAATTCTCTCCACCGGCAAAATCACCTGAGTAAACGTCCCCTCTCCCACGATGGCTTTGTCATGTTTGGCGACCACCCGGCAAACCACCTTGTTGGGCTTCACTTCCGTCGCCTCGGCAATAAAAGTGACTTGCTTCCCGATGGGGGCGGGAGAACGGTGCTCCACGGTGATGGAACCGCCCACCCCTTCTTCTCCTTCCTCGAGGAAGGGAAGGATGACCTTTCTCCCCACCCATTCCATGTAATAAACCATGGTCACGGTGGATAAGACGGGATGGATCATTTCCCCGCCGAAGGCGGCGGTCATATCCTCCGTCACCGTGATGCTCATCGTCTCCCGATGACCTGGATGAAGTCCCGGTTTCACAGGCCGCTCCCCCTCAAACGCCGAAGGGGTTGAGGGGCTTGGAACCGATGTAGGAAAGGACACTCTTGGTCTCGGTGTACAGGTCCAGCGATTCGATGGCCAGCTCCCGCCCGAATCCGGACTGTTTGTAACCCCCGAAGGGCAAGCCCGGGAAGGCGGAGAAGGGATTGTTGATCATGACCACGCCCGCCTTCAACTGTCCCGCCACGCGGTGGGCCCGGCTGAAATCGCGGGTCCAGAGGGAGGCGGCCAATCCGTAGATGGTGTCGTTGGCCAAGCGGATCACTTCCCGCTCGTCGCTGAACTTCATCACCACCACGACCGGACCGAAAATCTCCTCCTGGGCCACGCGCATGTCGTTGGTCACATCGACGATGACGGTGGGCATGTACCAGTGTCCCTTTTCAAATTCGGGACCCTCCGGCCGTTTTCCGCCGTAGAGCACCCGGGCCCCTTCCTTTTCCGCCAGGCGGACGTAGGAATCGATCACTTCCAGCTGACCCGCGGAAATGACCGCCCCCACATGGGTGTCCGGGTCCATGGGG
This sequence comes from Planifilum fulgidum, assembly GCF_900113175.1. Taxonomy (NCBI): domain Bacteria; kingdom Bacillati; phylum Bacillota; class Bacilli; order Caryophanales; family Thermoactinomycetaceae; genus Planifilum; species Planifilum fulgidum. Next base: position 7,712 of record NZ_FOOK01000021.1, read on the forward strand.
TCGCCCACCTTCAATTTTTTCGCCTTTTCCACAAACCGCTCCAGGAACTCGTCATAAATCGCTTCGTGGACAAACAGCCGGGAACGGGCTTCGCAGGACTGCCCGGTGTTGTAATAGATGCCGAAGAGGGATCCGTTCACCGCCGCTTCCAGATCGGCATCCTCGAAGATGATGTTGGGCGATTTGCCGCCCAGCTCCAGGGTGACCCGCTTCAGCGTCTCGGAGGCCCGGGCCATGATGTCTTTCCCGGTCTTCGTTTCCCCGGTGAAGGCCACTTTGTCCACGCCGGGATGCTCCGTGAGATAGGCGCCCACATCGGTGCCGCTTCCGGTGATCACGTTGATCACCCCGGCGGGAACTCCCGCTTCGTGACAAATGTCCGCCAGCGTGAGAGCCGTGATCGGCGTCAGGGTGGCCGGTTTCAGCACAATGGTGCATCCGGCGGCCAGCGCCGGAGCCACCTTCCACGCCGCCATCATCAGCGGATAGTTCCAGGGCACGATCTGGGCGCAGACGCCGACCGGCTCCTTCACCGTATAATGGAAAAATCCGTTCGGAACCGGCTTGGTGCTTCCCGACAAGGTGGAAACCGCCCCGGCATACAGCTCGAAGTCCTCAATGGCCTGCATGATCTGACCCCTGGCGGCGGACAGGGCCTTGCCGCTGTTGATGACCTCCAGCTCCACCAGCTCGTTGAAGCGCTCCCGCATGATCGCCGCCACCTTGTTCAGGATCTGGCCGCGGCGGGAAGCCGGCCAACGGGCCCATTTGCTGTTTTCCAGAGCTTCGCGGGCGGCGGAAACGGCTTTGTCCACGTCCTTCCGCGTCGCCTTGGCCACCCGGGCGATCACCTCTCCGGTGGCCGGATTGTAGGTGTCAAAGTACTCGCCGGAAGAACTGGGAACGTGTTCTCCGTTGATCAGCAGGTGATACTCCTCTTTCAACAGTGCGGGCTTTTCCTTCAGCATCCAATCATCCTCCTCTTTTCCGGCTTCCAGCTCGGGCCGAAGCTCGGCCTTAAGATCACTTCCCCTCGGCGACTTCGCCGATCATCATCGTCACCAGGGAACCGGCGAATCCCATCAGATCCTTGGCCGCCGCCTTGCCCTCGGCGGAGGACATCGCCGCGTCCAGGGCCCCGCGGTCTTCGAAATACATCTCGGCCAAAAGATAATAGGGCGCCTCCCCGCCCATCGGCGTCCCCACCAGGCGGGTCACCTCCAGCTTTTTCAGCCCCGGCATTTTCTCGGCCAAGGGAGCGTGCACATTCCAATAATGGTCGTCAAAGGCCTTTTTGTCTTCGGGATGGCGGTAAAGGGCAATCAGTTTGACCATGACAGATCCCTCTTTCCTACGTAGGATGATGCTCTGTCCAATAAGGCAGCCGAAAATCCCTGCTTATCCCTTCATCTTCACCGGATTGCGCCGGTCGATCACCCGGACGGCCTTCCCTTCGCTCCGGGGAATGGTCCGTGGCTCACGCAGGACAACCTCCGTCGTCACGCCGAGCACATCCTTCAACTTGGCACGCAGGCGGAAGGAGAGCTTTCCGCAGGATTCGTGCTCCAGGGAGAAGGAGGGGCCCAGGTGGCGGACAAAGGTTTCCGACAACTCCACCTCGAGAACCAGCTTGTCCATCACCCCTTCCTTCGACACCACCAGCTGGTAGTGGGGCGCCACCTCTTCCATTCCCAGCACCACTTGCTCCACTTCCGAAGGGAAGACATTGACGCCGCGGATCACCAACATGTCGTCGATCCGCCCCTTGATGCGGGACATCCGGACATGGGTGCGCCCGCAGCGGCACGGCTCCGTGTACAGCGCGGCGATATCCCCCGTCCGGTAACGAATGACAGGGTTTGCCTCCTTGGTCAGGGAGGTGAACACCAGCTCGCCGAACTCCCCCTCGGGCAGCGGTTCGCCCGTCTCGGGGTCGATCACCTCGGGCAGGAAATGATCCTCGGCGATGTGCAGGCCGTCCTTCGCCTCCCGGCACTCGATGGAAACGCCGGGACCGATCACTTCCGACAGGCCGTAAATATCGATGGCGTCGATGTCCCAGGTTTCCTCCAGGGTGCGCCGCATTTCCTCGGACCAGGCTTCCGCTCCGAAGATTCCGTACTTCAGCGACGTGTCCCGGGGGTTTTTGCCCGCTTCGATCATCGCTTCCGCCAGGCTCAGCACGAAGGAGGGCGTCCCGCAGATCCCCCGGGGACGAAAATCTTGAATCAGGGTGACCTGCCGCGAGCGGTTGCCGCCGGACACGGGAACCACCGTCATGCCCAACCGCTCGCCGCCGTAGTGAAGACCCAGCCCCCCGGTAAACAGGCCGTAGCCGTAGGCGTTGTGGAGCACATCCCCGGGCTGACCGCCGGAGGCGACAATGGCCCGGGCGCACACGTCCGCCCAATGCTCGATGTCTTTGCGGGTGTATCCCACCACCGTCGGCTTCCCTTTGGTGCCGGACGACGCGTGGATGCGGATCACCTGCTTCAGATCGACGGCAAAAAGGCCGAAGGGGTACTGTTCCCGGAGATCCGCCTTGCGGGTGAAGGGCAGGCGGTGAAGATCCTCCACTCCCCGTATGTCCTCCGGAGTGATGCCCGCCTCGTCAAACCGTTGGCGGTAGAAGGGCACCCGGTGGTACACCCTTTCGACCACTTTCCGAAGCCTCTCCGACTGAAGCCTCCGCAGATCCTTCCGATCCATCGATTCCCATTCCGGTTGAAACACCCGACCATCCTCCTTTCCGGCACTCCCCCCCACTCCCCCATTTTTCCTATGATCTCTATACGGGTTTCATGCCTTCAAAGGGCTGGCGGCAACGCCTGCAGTAGAAAATCGAACGGCACGCCGTCGGCCCGAAAAGGTTGTGGATTTCTCCTCCTTCGGCGCCGCAGTAGGGGCAAGGAGGAACGATATCCATGGGATTTTCCCCGGCGGGACGGGGAGGAGCAATCCCGAAGGAGGCCAGGCGCTTTCTCCCCTCCTCCGTAATTCGATCCGAAGTCCAGGGAGGATCATACACGAACTTGACCTCCACGTCGGCCACGCCTTCCACCTGAAGGAGGCGGTTCCGCACGTCCCGTCGGATGATGTCCAACGCGGGGCACCCGACAAAGGTGGGCAAAATCTCCACCGTCACCCGGTCCCCCTCCACCAGCAGGCGATGAATCATCCCCAGGTCCACCAGACTGATCGTGGGTATCTCCGGGTCTTTCACCTCTTGCAAAGCCTGCCACAGGGCACTCCTGTTGTCGCTCATGCGGATCACCTCCTTCCCCCGATCACCACCGGGCGGCCGGATCCAACCGGAACACCTCCGTCATCGAATCCAGCAAGCGTTCCAAATCGGGGGTGTGCTGCCCCTTTCTCCCGTCCAAATCGGGCGCAGCCGGAGAACCCGGCCAGGGAAGCTTCGCCTCCTCAAAGGCGGGGCGCACCTGCTGCTCCCAACGCCTCTTGAGCTCGGCGGCTCCAAAGGGAATGATGCCGAATTCCAACAGCCGGCTCTCCGCGTCTCCCAGCGAAAAGAGTCCGCCGATTTCCGGCCACAAATCCCGAACCGCCCGGCGCATGCGCTCCGTCGCCTCCCCACCGGCCGACCCCAGCCGGGTGAACCACAGGCGCATGTGGAGGAGATGATAATGTTCCTCCCGCCGGATCTTGGTCACCCCATGGGCCAAGGGAACGTAACCGGAGGTCGAAAGCGCTTCCAATCGAATTTGATCAAACACATCGTAGAAGAAGTGACGGGCGATCGTATAGGCCCAGTCTCCGTTGGGACGCTCCAGCACCACCGCGTTGCGGCGCCGGTTCGCTTCCCGGCCAAAGGCGAGGCGGTCGGAATCGGTTTCCCCCAGTTCGTGGAGCCGCTCGTAGAAGTAAACGGAGTGTCCCACCTCGTCCTGGGCGATGGAGCTGAACGCCACATCCTCTTCGATATCCGGGGCCAATCCCAACCATTCGGAATCGCGGTGCCCCATGACGAGTTCGTCATCCGCCAGCTGGAACAACAGCTCGGTCAGCGCTTCCCGGTACCCACTGATTTTTGCCGCTTCTGACGCTGACTCCACACGCATCGGCCATCACCCCGCTCCCGCATATTCCTCGTGCAAAGCCCGGCCATCCCTTTCGGGAAAAAGCCCCGAAAGGCCCGGCGACAAAGCCCCCGGCGGGGGGGCGGAAGGCGCCGTTGACGTCCGCCTGCGGCGCGCCCTCCCTTCCCCCGCTTCAAAAACGGCCCCGCCGGGACCGTCCGGAATCCTTTTCCCCGTCCGACACGAGGAGGGACTTTCTCCTCTCCGCTTCCTTTTCCTCAAAGTAGCGGATCATCTCGTCGAAATCCGGATTCCCCTCCTTGAACATCTTCCACAGCCGCCCGTTTTCCGAATAACCGGAGACCTTCCGGTATCGGCGGTCCAGCTCCCGGGCGAAATAATCCCCTTCGGAGGGCGCGGCGTGGATGGATTCCCGGGGAACCACCCACAGGTTGACCGCCGGGTCGCGGCGCAGAAAATTCTCCCGGGCCGTAATCAGCGCCACATCCGGGGAAGGAGCGATCACGCTGCCCACATGCTGGTGATGATCCAGGGCCGACTTTTGGACGAACACCTCATAAACGCCGAACTCCAGTTTTTCTTCCCGCTCCTCCATGGCCGAACCCCCTTTCCCTGCTCAAACCGCGGCGGCCGCCCGCGCCGAACGGAGCATCGCCTCGCGCACCCAACGCTGCCCTTCGTGGGCCTGCCTGCGCAACTGGATCCGCTCCTGGGACTTGGGACCGCAATTTTTGCGCACGATCCGGGAAAACTTCTCCCAATCCGGCGGCGTGTATACCCACCGCTTCTTCTCTTCATCGTAGTGAAGCTCCGGATCCGGCACCTTGAGACCGAGGGCGCGGATTTGCGGGACGTACTTGTCCAGAAACTGCTGGCGCAGCTCCTCGTTGGTCTTGACCCGAATCCGGTATTCGAGCATCCGGCGGGCGGCGTCGGTGATCTGCGGCGGACCGAAGAAGAACAGCAGGGATTCCCACCAGCGGTTCAGGGCATCCTGCAGCATGTCCCGCTGCTTTTGGGTGCCCATCGCCATGGCGAGGATGATGTTTTCCCCGTGCTGCATGTGGAAGCTCTCCTCGGCGCAGATCCGCTTCAACACCCGGGCGTAAGGGGCATAGGAGGTCTCCAGCAGCGACACCTGGGTGATGATCGCCGCCCCGTCCACCAGCCATCCGATCAACCCGGCATCCGCCCAGGTTTCCGCGTCCATGTGGAACACGTTGTGAAACTTGACCCGGCTGAGAAAAATGTCCGTTATCAGGTCCTCCCGGTTTTTGCCGAGGGGGGCGGCCAGATCCTCCACCACCCGGAGAAGCAGTTGGCCGTGTCCCATCTCGTCCTGCACCTTGGCCATCAGGCTCAACTTGCGCCGGAGATTGGGGGCCTTGGGAACCCACTGCTTCTCGGGATACACCCCCATGACCTCGCTGATCCCGTGCATGTGGATCAGCTTGATGAGAAGTTGCCGGTATTCATCCGGCATCCAGTCCGTCGCTTCGATCTTTTCGCCCCGCCGAATCCGCTCCATGAACTGGGCATGGCGCTCATCGAGACTCATCCTTCTCCCTCCTTGTGGACAGCAATGCCCGACAGAATGATCTCCGCGAAGCGATCGGCGATCTCTTCCGGGGTCAAGGGCCCCTCCGGCTGGTACCACTGGTACATCCAGTTGGCCGCCGAAAGGACCAGGAGGCGGGCAAATTTGGGATCTCGCCCGCAGAACTCCCCCTTTTCGATGCCCTCTTCAAAGATGCGGGCCCAAAGGGATTCGTACTCGTCCCGTTTCCGTTGAATGATTTCTCTCCGCTCCTTCGACAGAGCCTTCCACTCGTGAAAGAAGACCGTCGCACCCTCCAGGTTGTCCGCCACCACCCTCGCGTGGGCCGTCAATCCCCGCCGCAATTTCTCCCGCGGCGATCCCGGCCCCTCGACAATGGGGCGAAGGGAACCGAGGAAGGCTTCCGCTCCCCGGTCGGTGATCTCGAAGAGCAGGTCTTCCTTCGAGTTGATATGGGCATACAGACTGCCGGACAAAATGCCGCTGGCTTCGGAGATGTCGCGGATCGTCGTTCCGTGATATCCCTTGGTGCTGAAGAAGCGCCGGGCCACCTCCAGTATCCGTTCTTTTCTCCCCACTCGAGGCATTGCAATGACTCCTTTGTCTAAAACAAGCGCTTGCTTGTTTTTAGAATATACCGATGATATTGATTCTGTCAATAAGAAATAACTGAAAAAAATAAAAGAAAAAAGAGGCGAAGGCGCATTTCCCTTTCGCTTTCCCCGGATTTTCTTTAGCGCCTTCATCGCCTCTCACCCGTCCCGGTCCCAGGAGCCGGTTGTCTCCCCGGGCGTCCCGGGGGACCCTTCATGAAAGGCCGCTTGCACCCGCCGGACGGCGCTTCACCGGCCTTGAACAAACGGCATCAGGGGCGGCGCAGGTCGAACTGCATCAGCGGCAGCATGCGTCCCGGAATGGCCGTCGAAGGAACCTCCCCCACCCGTCTCGCTCCCATCGCCCGATAAAAGGGCTCCGCATGGGGATCGCTGTGAATGAGAATCCGGTCGGCTCCCCGGACTTTCGCCGTCCGGACCGCGTGAAGCCACAGGGCCTTTCCGTACCCTTTTCCGATATCGTCCGGCTCCACAAACAGAAAGGACAATTCTTTCCGCGAACCCTCTCCGGTCAGCTCGTAAAATCCCCGTATCCTTCCCCCATCCTCCAGGACAAAAACCCTTCCCTCGGCAATGTTCTCCGGAGAAACCTTCAGGGGATCGCGGCACTTAGCCATAAATCCCTCATCGTATCCCCAGTGCGCTTTGGAGCGAAAAGCCAGGTCGCTGAGCCGCTTTGCCTCCTCCGGCCGCGCGGGGCGAATCCTCGTCCCGGCCCGCATCCATCCATCCACCTCCGAGCCTTTCCTTCTCAAGGGATTCGTGCATAGTTTCTTCCCCGCGCCGATGGCGGCCAAACCGTCTCAACGCGATCCCATCCGCACCGTTTTGGAAGGGGCGCTGAAGGGTAGGAACGAAGAAGTGATGGAAATCACGAAATCATCACCCTGGATCAAGACCAAGGAAGAAACAACGGAGGGATCACCATGACCAGGCCGATCAATCGCCAAATTCGACTCGTCCGCCGTCCCAAGGGAATGCCGGATGAGTCCTGCTTTGAACTAACCGAGGAAGCGATTCCCGAACCCCGGGAAAATGAGGTGCTCGTCCGGACGCTGTATCTGTCGGTCGACCCCTACATGCGCGGACGCATGAACGAAGGAAAATCCTACGTCCCCCCCTTCCCCCTGGGTGAAGTGATCGTCGGCGGGGTCGTCGGTGAGGTGGCCCTCTCCCGCCACCCCGACTTCGCCAAAGGGGATTTCGTGGTCGGCCAGCTCGGCTGGCAGGATTATTCCGTCGCTTCCGGCAAGCATCTGACCAAAATCGATCCCAACCTGGCGCCCATCACCACCGCCTTGGGCGTCCTGGGAATGCCCGGACTTACCGCCTATTTCGGCATGATGGACATCGGCAAGCCGAAGCCCGGCGAAACGGTGGTGGTCTCCGGAGCCGCCGGCGCGGTGGGAAGCGCCGCGGGGCAGATCGCCAAGCTCCACGGCTGCCGCGTGGTCGGCATCGCCGGATCGGAGGAAAAGATCCGGTACATCACGGAGGAACTGGGCTTCGATGCGGCGATCAATTACAAAACCGTCCCCGACATGAGAAAGGCCCTCTCACAGGCCTGCCCGAAGGGGGTGGACATCTACTTCGACAACGTCGGCGGAGACATCACCGACGCCGTCTTGACCAGGATCAATTATCAGGCCCGCATCGTCCTGTGCGGCCAAATCGCCCTGTACAACCTGGAAAAACCCGATGTGGGGCCGCGGAACTTCACCCGGTTGCTGATCAACAGCGCGATGGTGAAGGGATTCATCGTCTCCGACTACGCCGACCGGTTCCCGGAGGGGATGAAGCGGCTGGCCGAGTGGGTGTCCCAGGGAAAACTGAAATACCGGGAAACCATCATCGAAGGGCTGGAAAACACGCCCCGGGCCTTCCTCGGCCTGTTTCGGGGCGAAAACATCGGCAAACAGCTGGTCAAGGTGGCCGACCCGCAGGGGTGACATCCCGCCGTCAGGCGAGGGGCGGAAGCTCCCTCGCCCTTTTCACGCCGGCATCGGCAGGCAAAAACGGAGATGAGAACCGCTTTGACTGGAAAGAAACCGGTGGTCATGCTGGGACTGGTTACGGCGCTCTGCCTCCTGGGCGATTCCATGCTGTATATCGTGCTGCCCATCTACTGGCGGGAAGGGGGCATCGCCTCCCTCTGGGAAGTGGGGCTGATCCTGTCCGTCAACCGGTGGATCCGCCTGCCGATTCATCCGCTGGTCGGGCGGATGTATCGGAAAATCTCCCTTCGCGCGGGGATCCTTCTCGCCGTCGTCCTGGGCAGTCTGACGACCGTCGGATACGGCTTCGCCGACGGTCTGCCGGCCTGGCTGCTCCTCCGCTCGCTCTGGGGGGTGGCATGGTCGCTTTTGCGGATCGGTGGATACTATGCGATCATCCGCGCTGCAAGCGGGAAGAACCGGGGGGAAATGACGGGGACCTACAACGGTTTGTACCGTTTGGGAAGCCTCGTCGGGATGGCGGCGGGCGGCCTGTTGGGTCCCTGGATCGGCCTTCGGGACACGTCGCTGCTCTTTGGAGGCCTGTCCCTGGTCGGAATCTTCCTGCTCCTTTCTTTCCCTTCCGAAACGGTTTCCGGAAGGGAGGCCGAAGCAAAAAAAGAAAAACCGGCCCGCCATCCGCTCGGGTGGGGAAGGGCCTTTCCCGTACTGTTCAGCGTTTTTTGGGTGGCCCTGGTCTTTCAGGGGATTCTCCCCTCCACGCTGAGCGCCTTCATTCTCCGCTTCGGCGAAACGGTGACGCTTATGGGCTTCACCCTGGCCGCCACCGCCTGGTCCGGAATCCTTCAGGGCGCGCGATGGGGGTGGGAACCGTTCCTGGCGGGGCGAATCGGTCGCTGGTCGGACGGCACGTCGGGCAGGATCCCTTTGTTTGTGGCCTCGCTCATCCTTTCCGCCGCGGGGTTGTCGGCAATGTTGATCTCCTCGGCGTTTCCGCTGTGGACGGCGGCAACCCTTTTGGTTCTGCTGACGGGAACGTCCCTCACCACCCTCTCCGACGCCCTCGCCGCGGATGAAGCGGTCCGCACCCGCAACGATTCCCTGTTGCCCCTGACCGCTTTGGCCCAGGATCTGGGAGCGGCGGTCGGACCGGTCCTGGCCTATTTGCTGATGGAATCCGGGGCGGATCTCTGGCGGGTCTACGCGACAGCGGCCGCGGGCTTCGCCGCCATGGCCTGGTTCTGGCACCGGAGTCCATCCTGCGGGCGGGCGGGGAAAAAGGAGAGGGCCGGCGGAGCGGATTCCGCATGCTCCGCCGGTGTCGTCCGCGTCAACGAAATCACTCGGCGCGAGGAGAGAAAAAAGTGAAAGGAATCCGGACAATCGAAAGCTGCACCCGCAGGGGGACGGGCGATTGGAACGAAGACGGGCTGATCCTCCATCCACCCGCCCATCGATACGGAGTGGTGGACGGGGCGACCGGATTCGATCCCGTGCGCGATCCCCTCGGACGGACTCCCGGCCGGATCGCCATGGAAACGGTGGTGAGCACTTCTCTTGGGGAGAAGGATTCCGCTTCCCTCCGCTTTCTCACCCTGGAAGCCAACCGGAGGCTCCGGACCCTCATGCAGTCGTACGGGGTGGATGTCTCCGATCCGTCCCGCCGCTGGAGCGCGGCCCACGCCGTGGTTCAAATCCGGGGGGATCATTTGGAATGGGTGCAAAGCGGCGACTGCAAGATCTATGCCGCAAGCCGCGACGGCGAGGTCCTGTCCCTTGCCGAGGACCGGGTCAAACCCCTGGACGATCTGGTCCTTTCCCGGTGGGTGGAAGAATTCGAAGGGAGCCGACCGGATGGAGTCCTCCCGGAACCGATCCGGGAAGATCTGCGGAAAAACCGCGCACGGGCAAACCGTCCGGGGGGCTATCCCGTGATCAACGGAGATCCCGCCCTGGAGAAGCATTTGCAGTCAGGAACCCTGTCCCTCAAAGGCCTCTCCTTCCTCCTGCTCGTCACGGACGGCATGGTTCCCCGGCACAGGGATGAAGCGGAGTGGGTCCGAAGGATCGGGCAAGAGGGGTTGGCGACGATGATGGATGAACTCTTACGGGAAGAACGTCGGGACCCAACCTGCGCACGGATGCCCCGATTCAAGGTCTCCGACGACAAAGCGGGGATTCTGATCCGATTTGAATGAAAAGGGGCGGGCGCCGTCATACCGGGGGCGGAAAGGGACCTTCCTTTCTCCTCCGGCTTTTTTGTTCTCTCTTTGGCCCGGTTGGGCGACGGCCTAATAGGAATCAGAAATCGTGCCCTCGAGACATCACCGGGGTGAAGAGACGGCCATGTCTCATTTCCTTACCTGAAACGGGTTATACCTGTTGTAATAATAATGAAATTCAATTTATAATTATAAACGAAAGGAGTGGATAAAATGCCAAAAAAGCGGATTTTCACCGCATCGGAGATTCAAAAGTTTTGCTACTGCCAGGAACAATTTCGCCTGGAAAAGCTGGAGGAACAAGGAAAGCTGCATTGGCCGCAAAAGCCGGACACGCACCGGTTGGAAGAGGGAATTGAATACCACAAGCATTTCCGGCAAAGGGAGGCGGCCGTGCCGAAGAGCCAGGTCTTGCTGATCGGTTTGGGGGTTGTCTTCGGTTTGATATGCCTTTGGCTGATCACCCGTTAGGGGGGATGAGGATGGAACTTTTTCTTGCGCTCTTATTGATCGCCGTCCTGATCGGGTATTGGGTCCAAAAGGGAAGAAAACGGAAACCGAAGGGAAAGCTGCTTTACTCCGACATGAACGGATGCGGCCGCGCCTGGGTGGACCCGGAATGGGGAATCAAGGGGAAGCCGGACGAGGTTTGGGAAAACGACGGCCGCTTGCATATCGTCGAGATCAAATCGGGGGCTCCAAAGAAAAACACCGCCTATCGCGGCCACATCATGCAATTGGCCGCCTATATGCGGCTTGCCAAAGTTCGATTCGGCAAACCCGTCGAAGGCGGGGAAATCCGTTATTCCAACGGGAAAACCTTCCGCTACCATTGGGATGATCAAATGAAAAGGGAGCTCCTCGCCGTGTTGCAACAGATGAGACACGTGGAAGAGACGGGAGAAACCTTCGTATCCGCGACGGCAAACCAATGCAGGCGCTGCCTTTACAACCCCGTTTGCGAAAAGAAACGGTACGCATGAAAAGGGCGACAAAGCGCCAGAAGCTTTAGCGGCAGCGCCGTTTCGGGCAGGTTTGGCACAGCTGCCCGTCCCCGACTTCACAATAGAGACAGCAGGTTTTGCGGATCCGCACCGGCTGGTCGCATCCGGGAAGGCAGCACTTCTCGCAGAAGAACCGCTTGAGCGGATTTTTTCGTTCTCCGAACAGCGAAGGATGGGCGCTCAGCAGGCAGTGAAAATCCTCGTTGATGCGACTTCTCTTCTCCTCCCCGGCTTTCCCCGGCATGTAGGTTTCGTACATCCAGTAGAAGTAGATCGACGCATTCTCCCAGAGAACGGTGGGCGACAGGCCGGAGACCCGGGAAACCGTCCGGATCACTTTCGCAAGATGATCCCGGAACACCGCCCCGACAATTTCCTCCCGCCAGGAGGCGCGGTCGCTCCCTTCGGGAGAGGAGACCTCCCGCTCCTTCAGGTGCAATCGGGCCCGCCAGGCGCCTTCCCCGGGAAAAGTGACTTCCAACAGGCAGTTGTCCGCTCCGACCTTGAGTCCCTTATCCAACAGGGTCATGGCATACAAGGTCGGCATCAACAGGCAGTAACTGTATTGTTTGAGGAGCAGGGAAGCGGTGACGTACAGGGAAGGGAACCGCAGCCGGTCCGTCAAGTCGCGAAGCAAGTATGCCGCCTGATCCCCGTCCATCAAGGCGCGGGGGTCGATCCGGCCGGCGTCGGGTTGAAGCCGGACCGCCAGGTTGCAATCCTTTTCGAGGCGGATCACGTCCTCCTCACTGAGTGTCGACAGCACGAAGGTTTTCATCTTCCGCTCGTCTCCCTTTTCCGCATGGAATGCACAACGGTTTTCCGTAAACGGGATCCTTCATGACCAGGCATTCGATGCCGAACACCCTTTTCACCAGTTCCGGGGTGATGATCGACTCCGGTTTTCCGTGGGCATACACCGTCTTGTCGTGCACCACCACCATGTTGTCCGCATACCGGGCGGAAAGATTCAAATCGTGAAGCACCATGATGATGGTCCTTCCTTCGCTTCGGTTCAGTTCGTACAGCAGATCCAGGATGTCGAGCTGGTGGGACAAATCCAGATAGGTGGTCGGTTCGTCCAGCAAGATCGTGTCGGTCTCCTGGGCCAGCACCATCGCGATCCACACCCGCTGCCGCTGTCCGCCGGAAAGGGAATCCACCGTGCGCTCCTCGAAACCTTCCAGATTGGTGATTTTCAGCGCCCTTTTCACGGCCCGCTCATCCTCTTCCGACCATTGCCGCATCCAGTTTTGATAGGGATACCGCCCCTGCTTCACCAGCTGCAGCACCGTAAGGCCCTCGGGGCACTCCGGCGACTGGGGCAGAATGGCCAATTTCCGGGCCACCGCCTTGGTGGACAGGGTGGTGATCGCCTTCCCGTCGAGGATGACGGAACCCTTCCGGGGCTTCAACAGCCGCGCCAGGGAGCGGAGCAGGGTGGATTTTCCGCTGCCGTTCGAGCCGATCAGAACGCTGATCTTCCCCTTCGGGAAGCAGTGATCCAGATTTTCGATCACCGGCTGATCCCCGTAGGCCAATGTGAGGGATTTCGTTTCCAGCGCATTCATCCCCGACACCCCTTCAATTTCGACTCCGAATCAACAGATAGATGAAATAAGGTGCGCCGATCGCCGAAGTAAACACACCCGCGGGGACCTCCAGGGGAGAAAACGCCGTCCGTCCGATCCAATCCGCTCCCATGACCAACAGGCCGCCGATCAGCGCGGACACCGGAATCAGCGCCCCGTAAGAGGGTCCGACCAGCCTTCTCCCGATGTGCGGCGCCATCAGTCCGACAAAGCCGATTCCTCCGGCAAAGGCCACCGCTCCCCCCGCGAGGGCCGTGCTGCAGGCCAATAGAAGCAGCCGCTCCCGCTGAACCCTGCTTCCCACGCCCCTCGCGATATCCTCGCCCAGCTCCTGGACGTTCAGCTTTCGCGCGCCGATCCAGACGAAGGCGACCAGCAACAGCACCCAGGGAAGAAGGGTGGTGACGTGGTTCCAATTGGAACCGTTCACACTTCCGGTCGTCCAAATGTGAACCTGCGTGGCCAGATAGATCGGCCCGAAGATGATCATGATGGTGGTCAAGGCTTGCATGGCGTGGGTCAATCCGATGCCGATCAACACGAGCCGCAGGGGGGTCACCCCTCCCTTCCAGGCCAGCGCGTAGACGACCGCCCCCACGAGAAAGGCGCCGAGGAAGGCCGCCAGGGGCAGCCATTGGACGCTGACGGTCAGGGCGTTCGCCCGGTCGCTGAAGGCGGTGTAAAAACTGACCACCGCAAAAGACGCTCCACCGGTGATCCCCATCAGGTCCGGCGACGCCAGCGGATTGCGGATGATCCCCTGCAGCACGGCGCCGGACACCGCCAGCGCCATCCCCGCCAGCACGGCCAGGAGAATGCGGGGAAGCCGGAAGGAGCGGATCACCAATTCATGCATCCCCTCCCCCGCTCCGAAGAGGGCTTTGACCACCTCCACCGGCGGGATGGCCATATCCCCGGTGCCGAGGCTGAGGACCGCCACGCCGGCGACCAGGACCAAAAGGATCCCCAAAAGGGCGACCGCTTTTTTGTCCATCAGCAGGGAGACCCGTCTCAGGCGAAAGGGAAGATAACGGCTCATAACCGACTCAACCCCCTTCGCGCGATGTACACGAAGAAGGGTGTCCCGATCAAAGCGGTCATGACCCCCACCGGAACTTCATTGGGCATGATGACGTACCGCGCGCCGATGTCGGCGAGGAGCAGCAGGAGCGCTCCGAGCAGGGCGCTGTAGGGAATCACCCAGCGCTGGTCCATCCCCACCAGCCCCCTCGCGATGTGGGGGATCACCACGCCGATAAAACCCACGGGCCCCGCGACGGCGACGGACCCGCCCGCGAGCAGCGCGATGACGACACCGGCGAGAATTTTGACGATGACGGTCCGCTGCCCCAAACTGACGGCCACATCTTCCCCCATCAACAGCACATTCATCTGCCCGGCAAGCAGGAGCGCCCCCAGCCAGCCGGCGGCCAGATAGGGCAGGACCGCCAGGAGCACCTCCAGCTTTCGGCCCTCCACGGATCCCGCCAGCCAGAACAGCACTTCCTCCAGGGCCTTTTCGTTCAAAGCCAGCATCCCCTGGGTCAAGGAGGCGAACAGGAGCCACAGCGACGCGCCCGCCAGCGTCAGCTTCACGGGCGTCAGGCCGCCCTGCCCCGCGGCACCCAGCAAGTAGACGATGAGCGTGGACAAGATCGCTCCGAAAAAGGCGAGCCAGGCAAATTGATGAATGGATGAAACGGAGAAGAAGGTGGCCGACAAGACGATGAAGAAGCCGGCCCCCGCGTTGATGCCGAAAATGTCCGGCGAAGCCAGGGGATTTCTCGTCAGCCCCTGCAACAGGGCGCCGGCGACCGCCAGGCTCACGCCGACCGCCGCCCCGATCAACGCCCGCGGAATGCGGTTTTCCAGCACGATGATGTGCTCCTTGGAACCGTTGAAATCGGTCAGGGACTGAAGCGCCGTCTTCCATCCCACTTCAGTGTAGCCGTACACCACACTGCAGCATGCGAACAGGATGACCAAGGCGCCTCCCAGCACAAGGCCCGCAATTTTTTGCCGCGTGGTCTTGATCCATGCGCTCAACGGATTCGTACCTTTCTGTGAAAGATCTCACCACCAGTCTATACGGGTTTGTTACAACTGTCAATGATAATCATTATCATTTCCCCGTTGACAGGAATCATCCATGCGGTTTATTCTAGTCATCGTAAATGATATTCATTTTCAATTAAATTCAGGAGGGCTACACATGATATTCGGAAAATTTCGCTGGATGGCGGCATCCATCGCCCTGTTGCTGGCTTTGACCGCCTGCGGCACCAATACGGACACCGGTCGGAGCGATGCGGAGGATGCCTCCTCTTCCCTCGTCGTCGAACACGCCATGGGAAAAACGGAGGTCCCTGAGGATCCCAAACGGGTGGTCATCCTCACCAACGAAGGGACGGAAGCCCTGCTCGCCTTGGGAATCAAACCGGTGGGCGCCGTGAAATCCTGGCTGGGCGACCCCTGGTATGATCATATCGCCGATCAAATGAAAGGCGTGAAAGTGGTCGGAACGGAGAGCGACATCAATCTGGAAGCCATCGCCGCCCTGAAACCCGATTTGATCATCGGCAACAAAATGCGCCAGGAAAAGTGGTACGACCACCTCAGCCAGATCGCCCCCACCGTCTTCTCCGAAACCCTCCGCGGCGACTGGAAGATCAACTTCGAGCTGTACGCCAAAGCGGTCAACCGGGAGGAAAAAGGAAAGGAACTGATGGCGTCCTTTGATCAGCGGGTCGAAGAGATCCGGAAAAAGCTGGGGGATCAGGTGAACCAAGAGATCTCCGTCGTCCGCTTCATGCCCGGAAATGCGCGGATTTACTACAAGGATTCCTTCTCCGGGGTGATCCTGGAGCAAATCGGCTTCAAACGCCCGCCCTCCCACGACAAACAGGAATTTGCCGACGAGGTGACCAAGGAACGCATTCCCGACATGGAAGGAGACGTGCTGTTCTACTTCACCTATGAAACGGGGGACGGGGAAGCGGTCAAAACGGAAAAGGAATGGACCGGCGATCCCCTGTGGAAAAATCTGAAGGTCGTCAAGAGCGGAAACGCCCACAAGGTGAGCGACGCGATCTGGAACACCGCCGGCGGCATTCTCGCGGCCAATTTGATGCTGGACGACATCGAGAAGTTTTTCCTGGAAGGAAAGAAATAAGCGGCCAAAAAAGAGCGACCCGGATGAACCGGGTCGCTCCTTTTTCATGCCGCTTTTCCGGTCCGGCGGTCCGCCCCCACCGAAACCGGATAGACGAAGGCCAACAGCACAAAGGTGAAGAAAGCCGTGGCGATGGCGTAAAACAGGCTGCCCCCTCCGATATGATGGATGAGCAATCCGCCCACATAGGGCCCCATCATGCTTCCCACGCTGAAGTGGGCGCCGGCGATGGCATTCGCCTCCGGCAGATGGCTGGAGGGAAGGATGTCCGCCAGATAGGCCAGTCCCAGGGAATAGAGGGAGCCCAGCAGTCCCCCGATCAGGCTGAACAGCCCCAGCAAAATCACCGGCTGTCCGGTAAAGGAGGGTACCGCCGCCAATCCCGTCCCTCCCAGCAGACAGATCGTCACGAGCACGTTCTTCCGCCCGTACCGGTCGCTCAGCATGCCGAGGGGCATTTGCAGAATCAGCCCCCCGCAAACAAAGGCGCTCAGCAGCACGGAAATCCACCCCGTGCCCAATCCCTCCCGGTGACCGTACACGGGAAAGCTGGCCGCCAGCGAAGCGTCGAGAAACCCGTACAAAAAAGCGGGACACAGGGCGACGAGGGCCCAGCGGTAAATGTCCGCCCATTTCCCTCCGGCGCGCGCCTTTGCCTTCCCCTCCTCCGCCGGCGGTTTCCCCCGGTCCAAAAGCGCCGCCAGCAGCACCGCCGCCAGGAGGCACGCTCCCATGAGGGAAAAGGGGACCCACAATCCCCGGTCAAGCAGGTTGATGCCCAGCGGTCCCAAGCCGAATCCCGCCCCGAAGGCAAAGCCGTACAGGGTGATGTGCCGTCCGCGCATCTCGGCCGGACTGGTGGAGGTCACCCACAATTGCGTCGAAAAGTGGAGCAGATAATCCCCCACCCCGACCAGGAAAAGCAAAACGCTCCACACGGGGGGACCGTCAAAGAGCGGAAACAGAAACGCGCAGCAAGCGAGGGATATCAGCCCGGTCAGAATCGCCCTTTTGTATCCGATCCCCCGAACCACCCTTCCGACGAAGGGAGCCATAAGCAGCATGCCCACATAGAGGAAAGCGGCGTTCAGGCCGTTGAGGCTGGAACTGACTCCCCTCCGCTCCAGCATCGTCGTCAAAAGCGGAATCAACAGGCCCTGGGTCATCCCGGCCAGAGCGGTGATCACCAGGAGAATCCGGAACCGGCCTTGAGACCACTGATTCACCATGACTCCCCATCTCCCGTATGCGAACATTCGTTTGCTTTTTATTTTTGCATGTCACGAGTATAACGCTTTTTGTCCGATTCATCAATCCCTCCCCCGGACACACCGCCGCAGGCTGCGAAGGCATGGGCCGGAAGGCGGGACGATGCCCCTCGAGGCCGCCTCCGCCGGGTAGCGGAAGGATGGAAACTTTCCTCGCCCCGCCATATGCCACAGTCTGTTTCGGAAGCGGAAGACCAAAACAAAAGCCGCCCTTCCGCGCACCGCGGCGGCGGTGCCTGCGGAACGGCGGCTTTTCGGCGGCGTTTCGTCCGGGACTTATTCCGGCAAAAACGCCAGCTGCAGAATGAAGAGGATCATGAACAGGTACATCAGCGGATGGATCTCCCGGAAGCGGCCGCGGACCAGCTTAAGCAAGGGATAGGTGATGAACCCGAAGGCGATTCCCGTGGCGATGCTGAAGGTGAGCGGCATGCTCAACATCGTGATGAAGGCCGGAAACGCCTCATCGAAGTCGTCCCAGGCCACTTTTTTCAATCCACCCAGCATGAAGCAGCCCACGATGATCAGCGTCGGCGCAGTGATGGCCGGCAACGCGGCGATCGCCTGCACCAGGGGAGCGAAAAAGAGGGTGAGAAGAAGCAGGATGCTCACCACCACCGCCGTGAGCCCCGTCCTCCCCCCGGCCGCCACACCGGAGGAGGATTCGATGTAGGCGCTGGTGGGACTGGTGCCCATGGCCGCCCCGGCGGTCATTCCGACGGCGTCCGCCAACAGCGCCGACCGCATCCGGGGAAACGTGCCGTTTTTCATCAACTTGGCCTGCTCCGCCACGCCGATCATCGTTCCCGTCGTGTCAAACAGGGTCACCAGCAGGAAAGCGAAGATGACGGCGTAAAGCCCCTGGGAAAAAACGTCGGGAATCGCCACAACCGCCTTGCCCAGGGTGGGCGCCAGGCTGGGCGGCATCGTCACCCACCTGTCCGGCAGCTGAAACAGGTCGAACACCCAGCCGAAAAAGGCGGTGAAAACCATCCCGAAAAACAGCGCCCCGCGGACCCCGAGGGTCATCAGAATCAGGGTGACGAACAATCCCGCCAGGCTGAGCAGCGTCATCGGCTCGTGCATATCGCCGAGCCCCACCAGGTTCACTTCATCCCCCACGATCACTCCCGCCGACTTGAGGCCGATGAAGGCGATGAACAGCCCGATGCCCGCCGTGATCCCGTGCTTCAAGCTTTCCGGAATCGCCCGGATCAGCCCTTCCCGGAAGGGAGTCACACTGAGCAGGAGAAAGATGACGCCGGCCACCAGCACGGCCCCCAACGCCGTCTCCCAGCGGACGCCCGTCTGCCCCACCACGCTGAAGGCGAAATAGGCGTTCAGGCCCATCCCGGGGGCGATGGCGATCGGGTAATTGGCAAACAGCCCCATGATCAGCGTCCCGATCACGGAAGCAAACACCGTTGCCACAAAAACGGCGCCGAAATCCATTCCTGCCTGCTCGAGAATGGCCGGGTTGACCACCACGATGTACGCCATCGTCAGAAAGGTGGTCATGCCGGCGAGGATCTCCGTTCGCACCGTCGTTCCCCGTTCCTTCAACCCGAACAGTCGATCCACGATTCTCCCTCCTTTGCCGCCCGCGTAAAAATCATCCCTGTCCATCATAGTCCGTTCTCCAGTCCGTGACAACCATCCCCCGGCCGTTTTTTCATCCGCCCGGGGACCGCCAGGGAACGGGCAAAAACGCGGCATCCTGCAGGACCGGGCACCTGGGCGTCCTTTCAAAAGGCGGCGGGCCCTTTTTTATGGCCGGACCGGAAACGAAAACGCCTATGACCGAAGCAAAAACCTCCGGCGACCTTCTCGCCGCGGAACCGGTGCACCCTCTCCCGATCCGAGGGTCATTTTCTGGAGAAAAACCGCCACAGTTTGCGGGGGATGTCGTAAAAATAAAATTTCGGAAGCTCATACAGCCACTCCTTGAGCACGCCATACAGCCACAAAAAGGGAGAGGCCAAGAGGATCAGCAGCCACCTTCCCGCGATGCGCCAACCGTACTTCTTCAGGTAGCGCCGCGTCGCCCGCCTTTCCCTCGGATTGGTGGGGATGCCGAAGTTGCGGCGCAGGTTTTTCTTGAATTCCTCTTTTGAAGGAAACAGGGAATCGGAAGGTTTCCCCATAAAACTCCACCCCCTTCAAAATGACTCACCCGGATCATAAAATGATTGTCGCCAAAAATCCATCGGTCGCGCCGAAAAATGCGGCGCCCGCCCCAAGGCTCCTCCGGAAAAAAGGCGGCGCCGCATCCCGCAGGATGCGGCGCCGATGAAAAGCACTCTTGGCAGATGGGGCCCGGTTGATCCATTGCGTCAGGTCCGAAGGGTGCGGTTCGGCGTGCGGAACCCTTTGATCAGTTTCCGGAGATAAGGAAGGACATAATAGTCGAGTCCGATCTTGCCCGCATTGGCACCCGCGACGATGAGGAAGATGCTGAGCAGCACCATTTGCGGGTTGGTGCTGGTGGTGCCGCTGAACAGAAAGGCGAAGTTCATGACCATCCCGAAGAAGGTTGCAGCGGTGGTGAGGCAGCCGAGGATCAACCCCAGCCCGACCAGGAATTCTCCCCATGGCACAAGAAAGTTAAACAATTCCACGTTCGGGATCGCAAAGCCTTCCAGGAACGCGGCCCACCATCCCTGTACGGCCGGATGTTCCCCGACCGCTTTTTCGACTGCGCCATGCAAAAATCCCGTCGCATCAAATCCGCCCACAATCTTTTCCCAGCCTGCAACCAACCACGCATACCCGAGATACAGCCTGATCACCAACAGTACAAAGCTGGCTACAGTGCTTTCCCTCAAGAAGCGGAGCATGGTTGATCAGCCCCCGATTTTTGAATTGTGAAGCGGATCCCCTTCACACTTTCAGTATAAGAGACTCTCGGAAAAGCTTTTGTGAAATATATCACAATCAGGTTGAACAATCTTTGTCCGAAATGGGGAGGTTGAATGAACGCTCACCGCCCTTCGGAAGCATGTCCGCCGCAGGGCGCGGCGCCTTGCAAACTTCCGGCAAAATTGCTACGATGCTGTGGGTATGTACCTTAGGAGAAACCGGACAGGAAGGAATCGGAACATGAAACGACCCGTCATCATTGGCGTGGCCGGCGGAAGCGGATCCGGAAAAACCACCGTGGTCCGCAATGTCTGTGACCGCCTCGAAGGATGTGTCGCCGTCATCGAGCAGGACGCCTATTACAAGGATCAATCCCACCTGCCGATGGAAGAGCGGAAAAAAACCAACTATGACCATCCGCTCGCCTTTGACAACGATCTGCTCATCTCGCACTTGCAACAGCTGCTACAGAGGAAACCCATCGAAAAACCGGTATACGATTACACCCAACATACCCGGTCCCGGGAAACCGTCACGGTGCAGCCCAAAGACGTGATCATCCTGGAAGGGATTCTCATCCTGGAGGATGAAAAGCTCCGCTCACTGATGGACATCAAGGTCTTCGTCGACACCGACGCCGACATTCGCATCCTGCGCCGCATCGAACGGGATGTCAAGTCCCGGGGCCGTTCCCTCGATTCGGTGATCCGGCAGTACCTGGAGACGGTACGTCCGATGCATCAGCAGTTCGTCGAGCCGAGCAAACGTTACGCGGACCTGATCATCCCGGAAGGGGGCTACAACCAGGTGGCCGTCGACCTGCTGGTGAACCAGATCCGGACCATTCTTTCCGCAACCCCCTGACCGGCGGACCGCGCCCGGCTTCCGCCGGGCGCTTTTTTTGGAGGGGTTTTTCCGGAGGCGGCGGCAAAAAGACCCGTGGTATAATAGTTTCCAACGGGAGGGATGTGTGATGTATCACGTGACCGCCTACGACAACGAAGGAAAAAAACTGTTGGACGAGCCCCTGCAGGCGGAAAGCGACGCGGAAGCCCGCGAAAAAGGACTGTCTCTGCTGGCTGAGAAGGAGTATCTGCAACTTCCGTACCGGATCGTCCACACCTCGGGACGCCTCGTGGCCTTCAACAGTCACAAGGGAAAAGGCCCCCAGTGATTGGTGCATCCCCATAAAAAGAAAAGACCGGCTCCCGTCCGGAGCCGGTCGGGCTGTGAAAAAGCATCCGGGGCAGGCGGTTTTCCGCCCGCGCAACCTCCGCCGCGGAGTCGAGGCGGGAAAATCGCCCCCGCAAGTTCCGTCCGAAACCAGTAAGTCCCCTCGCCACGGCAATTCCCCCGCCTTGCCCTCCTCCGGCGGAAAAGCGTCGATCGCGTTTCATTTCTCCTCACCGCAGAAGCCGCAGGCCGTTCAAGATCACCAGGATGGTGCTGCCCTCGTGGCCCACGACGCCGAAGGGGAGGGAGATGTGCCCTCCGAAGTTGGCCAGGATCAGGGAGAAGATCACCAGGGAAGCAAAAACGAGGTTTTGCACGATGACGTTCCGGGTCCTTCGCCCCAGGGAGAGGGTTGTGGCCACCCGGTCCAGATCGTCGTTCATCAGCACCACATCGGCCACATCCAGGGCCACATCGGTGCCCGCCCGGCCCATGGCGATCCCCACGGAAGCCGTCGCCAACGCCGGGGCATCGTTTACCCCGTCTCCCGCCATGGCCACGCGTCCGTATTTTTTCTCCAGCTCCTGGATCAACCGCACCTTGTCCTCGGGAAGCAATTCCGCGTACACCTCGTCCACTCCGATCCGGTTCCCGATCGCTTCCCCCGTGCTGCGACGGTCCCCCGTGAGCATCACCACCCGGATTCCCATGCGCTTCAGACGGGAGACCGCCGCCTTCGCCTCGGGACGAATCCGGTCCTGCAGGGCGATCCAGCCGACCACTCCCTCTTCGGAAGCGATCCCGACCACCGTTTTCCCTTCTCGATCCAAACGGTCGATGATCCGGCCATTTTCTCCGGCCAACTCCCCGCCCTCCACAAAGGCGGGTTTGCCCACCTTCCAGGTTCCGCCGTTCCATTCGGCGACAACGCCCTTGCCGGGCATCGATTCGAAGCGGGAGGGCCGCTTCAGTTCCATGCCCCGCTGACGGGCCTGGGCGACGATCGCCTGGGCGATCGGGTGCTCGGAAACGCTCTCGATGGTGGCGGCGATGCGAAGGATCTCCTCTTCGCCATATTCCCCGGCGACGGGAATCACGTCGGTCACCTGCAGCCGTCCCTCCGTCAGCGTCCCCGTTTTGTCAAAGGCCACCACCTTGACGCCGGACAGCCCCTCGAGGACCATGCTTCCCTTAAAAAGCACCCCTTTTCGCGCACCGTTGGACATGGCCGACAGGACTGCCGGCATGATCGAAGCCATCACGGCACAGGGGGAAGCCACCACCAGAAAAACCATCGCCCGGTAGAAGGCATCGCTCCAGTTCCAGGAAAACAGCAGAGGGGGAACGGTCATCAGAATGCCCGTCACCACCAGCACGGAAGTGACATACCACCGCTCCAGCCGTTCGATGACCCGCTGCGAGCGCGGCACCTCGTTTTGGGCCTTCTCCACGAGGCGGATGATCTTTGAAAACAGACTCTCGTCGGCCAGGCGGGTCACCTCCACCAGCAGCGACCCTCTCCCGTTCATCGTTCCGGCGAACACCTCGTCCCCCTCCCCTTTATCCACAGGCAGGGACTCGCCGGTGATGGAAGCCTGATTGACCGCGGAACGCCCTTCAATCACCCTGCCGTCCACGGGAATGCGGCTTCCCGGCCGGATCAGCACGCGATCCCCGATGCGGAGCTCCTCGATGGGAACCACCTGCTGCCTTTGCCCGTCCACCCGAAGCGCCGTCTCCGGTTTCATCTCCATCAGCGACGACAAATCCTTCCGGCTCTTCCCTTCCGCCACCCGTTCCATGGCACCGCTCAGGGCAAAGATGAAGATGAGCACGGCCCCTTCCAGCCAGTAGCCGATGGCGGCGGCCCCCAACGCGGCGATGATCATCAGAAGGTTGACGTCCAATTTCCGCTCCTGGGAGAGGGTGAGAATCCCCTCTTTCCCCTTGGCATATCCTCCGACGGCATACGCCAGCAGATACAGAAGCGTTGACACCCATCCCAGCCTCGACTCGCCCAACCAGGCAACCAGGGTCAACACCCCGCAAACGGCTGCGGCAATGCCCTCTCCGTAGCGCATGAAAACACTCTCCCGCACTTCCTTCGGTTCTTTGGCAGAACGGAACACCGACGGTTCCGAACACGTCTTGGCCAATCCGTTCACGTTGCCCACCGCCTCCCTACGATTGATAATCATTCTTGCTCTCCCTGAAACGGGGCATGCTACCCGGTGACGGGTAGCACGCCAGATGAAAATGATTATTATTATTTTTATCACCATCAAACATTTTGTCTTCGGTAAACTTATTTATAATCATTATAATCTAGATCCTCCCAAAGGTAAAGGCGTTTTTTCACACGGTCGCTGCCAATTTCTTGCGGCTCGCATGGCTCCGTCCCCTCGCCCGAAGCGCCGCCGCGCAAAAAAGGGACGGCCCCAGCGGGGGCCGCCCCTCTCTTGCGTCCTGCGCTCAACCCGTTTTGGTCCGAAGGTTTTTCCGACGGCGTTCGTACACATGGGGACTGACGCTCGGATGAAACCGGACGGATCGCTCGATGTATATCTCATGCCACAGGATGAAGATCAGCAGCGTCCAGATCTGCCGGCTGTAGTCGAACCGGCCGTCCTTGTGCATCTCCAGCAGGCGGGCGGCCTCCGCCTTGTTGATCCAACGATCCACGCGGCCGCCCATCAGCGTTTCCCTCGCCCAGGCGTAAAACTCCTTCCTCAGCCACTGGCGGATGGGCACCGGAAAGCCCAGTTTTTTTCGGGAATGGATCTCCTCGGGGAGAACATCCTTCATCGCTTCCCTCAGCACCCACTTGGTCGTCCCGTCCCGGATTTTGTATTCGGTGGGGATGCGGGAAGCGACTTCAAAGACCTTGCAGTCCACAAACGGCACCCTGAGCTCCAGGGAATTGGCCATCGTCATCTTGTCCGCCTTCATCAGAATGTTCCCGCACAGCCAGGTGTGGATGTCCAAGTACTGCATTTTCGTCACGTCATCCATGGCGGCCACCCGGGCATAAATGGGCCAGGTCACTTCCCAGGGATGGTGATCCTTCAGGGCGGAGGGATCCGCAACAATCCGCCTTTTCAGGTCTTCGTCGAAAATGAAGGCGTTTCCGAAGTACCGCTCCTCCACCGTTTTGGAACCGCGAAGCAGAAATCCGCGCCCCTTCAGGCCCCGCGGCAGGCGGGAGGCCATTCTCCCCAGCCCCCCGCGGAGGGATTGGGGCATGCGGGAAAACATCCGGAGCGCCTCCGGCTCCCGGTAGATGTTGTAGCCCCCGAAAAATTCATCCGCCCCCTCCCCGGAGAGGACCACCGCCACATGCCGGCTGGCCAGCCGGGCGACAAAGTACAGGGCGACGGCCGAGGGATCGGCCACGGGTTCGTCCTGATGCCAGACGAGGCGGGGAAGCTCCTCCAAATACTGCCGGGAGCCCACCAGCAACTCATGGTGGTCCGTCCCCAGTTTGGAGGCGGTGCGGCGGGCGATTTCCAACTCACTGTACCCCTTCACGTCAAATCCGACGGTGAAGGTCTTCACCTCTTCATGCCTGCGCAAAAGGGCGGCGATCGAGGAGGAATCCACGCCGCTGGACAAAAAGGCCCCCCGCGGCACGTCGCTGATCCGGTGCTTGGCGACGGATTCCGCCAACACCTCTTTGGTTTTCTCGACGTGATGGGAAACGGTGTGATCCCGTTCCGGGAGAAACTGCGCGGTCCAATAGGGGGTGACGGTCAGCTTGTCCTTTTCCACCTTGAACCGATGGGCGGGGGGAATCTTGTAGATCCCCTGAAACATCGTATCCGGATCGGGAACATACTGGAACGTGAGGTAGCGATGGAAGGAGGCCGGATTCACCTCCCGGGAAACCCCGCGAAGCTCCAGCAGCGACTTGATCTCCGAACCGAAGGCGAAGGCCTCGGAGGTCTCCGTCCAATAAACCGGCTTGATTCCGAAATGATCCCGGGCCCCGAACAGCAGATCCTTCCGCCCGTCCCAGATGACAAATCCGAACATCCCCCTCAGAAACCGCGGACATTCAAAGCCCGTCTCTTCGTAAAGGTGGAGAATCGCTTCCGTGTCCGAATCCGTTTTGAAGCGGTGCCCCTTATGTTCCAGCGATCCCCTCAGCTCCCGATAATTGTAGATCTCCCCGTTGAAAACGATCCAAATCTCTCCGGTCTCGTTGGAAAGGGGCTGATCTCCCTTTTCCAGGTCGATGATGCTCAGCCGGCGAAACCCCAAACCGACCCGTTGATCCAGATGAAAGCCCTCGCTGTCCGGCCCCCGATGGAGGAGAACCCCCGTCATTTTTTCGACGGTTTTTCGCTCGACCGGCACTTCTTTTTTATTGAGCAAGGCGACAAATCCGCACATCGAGGCTCTCCCCCCCGGCAATTGAAAATGCTGCAATAGCGAGGGCACGCCAAAACCCTTAAGCCGCACGAAATGGATAATTTTGACCTTTTTTCCTTGTTTAATATATATAAGTCAAAACTGTCATTCAAGTGAAAATAGATGGTTACCATACCCTATGCGCTTTCCAAGGCCGATGGTTCCCGGGCACTTGCCCAATCCTTCACCGGTGAACCGAAGATCTCAGCGCGACGGACGCGGCAGAGCGGGAGAGGAAGATCCGCCTTCCCCGTCGCAAACCCGGACAGGTATCGCCTGCCTCCCGGGAAGGGGCCCCTCGGCGGACGCGGTTCCGTCCCGCCTGGAGCGGACATGATGGCGTTGATCCGCAGGCCGGCCACGCAGTTCACAGCCGGTGCCGCTTCAGCCAAACCCACCGGCTCTCCCCCGTGAAAAAGGCCGCAGGGCGGATGGCGGCGGAAATCGACCGTCTTCCTCACCACCCGATCCGGAAAAAGCTCCACCGGTTCGATTTCCCGATTAATCGATCAGGCACCCACTCCTCACATCCGGCCGCGCACCATCCTCCGCCTTTTCAGGTCGCGCACAGATTTCTTTCGAACCTCCCCATGCGCATCAAAAATATGCCATAATACCTGATTGTAAGGGCGCGGGGCGGACTCTTGAATCAAGGGAGATGTTCATGGGAAGAAATCAAGAGGAAAAAATGGTAAAGTATCAATGATTGCGCCTCCCTGAATCCGATCCGGGCTCAACACAGGGTGGAAAGGGGGATAGAGGATGCAACCGCCAGAACAGAAAACCGCAAAAGAAGAATACGTCCAAGAGCTGATCCGAAGCGGCCTGCTGCGGGAAAAGGAACGCTGGATCACGGAGATGATCCGGCCCGAACGCCTGATGCGCATGCACCAGGTGTTGAACCAACGGACCCGATACATTTCCGTCTTGCTTGAAGCGATCGATGACGGACACAACCAGGCGGCCGTCCTGCGGTCGGCGGATGCCTTCGGAGTCCAGAACATTTCCATCATCGAAGGGGACAAACCCTTTCAACCCAACAAAAAGGTCACCCAGGGCTCCCATAAATGGCTGACGATCCAGAAGCACCCGGATCTTCAGACGGCCCTTCAAAAACTGCGGTCGGAGGGATACCAGATCTGCGTCACATACCTCGGGGACGGCGCGGTCCCGATCGGGGAAGTCGACCTCTCCAGGCCCGCCGTGCTGCTGTTCGGCAACGAACACCGGGGAATCTCGGAGGAGGCGGCCCGACTGGCGGACCAGAAATTTTACATTCCCATGGTGGGCTTCGTGCAGAGTTTCAATATTTCCGTGGCGGCTGCCCTCACCCTGCAGGAAATGACGAAACGGGCCCGCGAAATCGCCGGGCAACGCTATTTTCTGACCGCCGAAGAAAAGCGGGAGCTGTTCCTGGAATGGATCATGCAATCCCTCCGTCCGCCCCTCAGGGACAAGGTGCAGCAGATCCTGGCAAAATCCAAGCGCCCCGGAGGCCAGAAAGAGGACATCCGCTTGTCCGTCTAACATCCGGCGAAGGTTTTAAGGGGCCCCATTTTCCGGGCGCCAATCCCACCGGGCGGAGGCCCGCTTGTCTCACGGGACCGGCGCCGGGTCGGCAAGGCGAAGGCCATCCGCGTGCGACAAGAAGGGGGTTGTGCAAAGGCACAACCCCCTCTTTCTGCACCGGGTCCGCGAAACCAAAGCCCACAATTCCTTGCCCTTTCCTCCCCTACTTTTCGTCGGTTTCCACAAAATCCTTCAACCGGGCGAGCCGGTCCTTCCAAAACCCTTCGAAATGGGAGAGCCACTCCTTCAGCTCGAGAAGGGGTTCCGACCGAAGGCGGTACCGTTTTTCCCGCCCCTCTTTTCTCTCCACAACCAGCCCCGCCTCCGCCAATATGCGCAGGTGCTTGGATACGGCCGTGCGGCTCATGGGGAAATGGGCGGCGATCCTGGTGACGGACATCTCCTGTTCCGCCAGCAGCTTCAGGATCTGCCGGCGGGTGGGGGCGGCGATCGCCTGAAACACATCGTGTTTGGCGGAAGTTCCCATGCTGCTTCCCCTGCCTTTCCTTCCCTGTCGGCCCGAATCCGGAACGGCTCATGACCCGTCCCTTACCATGATAAACGACTCCGGAGAAAAAGCGGAGGGGGGACTCCGCCGGGCGGTGAAAGATTTACCCTTCCACATAGTTGCGCAGATGCACCTGGACGATCTCCTTCCAACCGTGGTCCATCCGCTCGCGGATGACGGCATTCGTATCCCGCCCCTTCGCGATGATCTCCTCCGGGGCTCCCCAGCCGTCATGGACGAGGGTGAACTCCGTCTGATCCCCCCGTTCTTTCAATTCAAAAGTGACGCGCCACCCGGACGTATCCCAGGCGAAAACCAGCCGATGGGGCGGATCCAGTTCCAGCACCCTGCACGGCGACGGGCCGAAGGGCGTCTGCAATGTGAAGGTGCCGCCCGCCTCCGGTTGAAAATCGTTGGGCATGAACCAGGCGGCGATGCCCTCCGAAGTGGAAACGGCCTTCCACACCCGATCGATGAGGGCATTCAGGATCACCGTCTGGCGTATCGCCGGCAATTTTTGTCGATGGTCCATTCCATACCCTCCCGGTCGGATCAAATATGAAACCATTTGGTTTCGTTTCGATTATATGAAACCAAATGATTTCATGAAAACAGAAATTTTTTCCTCGGCTTATATCATTCCAATAAACGGCGAGGTCCACCCGTTTTCACCGTTTTGTACCCGCGGCGATCGGACCCGGCAACAAAAATTTACTAGCTTGCCCACATTGGATAAAATGACCAATAAGCCCGCTTGCCAAGGAAAGGGGGAATGGCAATGGACCACCGACACCTGTTGAAACAGGCGGTCGACATGGCCTGCGAAAACGTCCGCAGCGGCCGCGGCGGCCCCTTCGCCGCCCTCATCGTGTTGGACGGGGAGGTGATCGGCCGGGGCGTCAACGAAGTGACCGCGCTGAACGATCCCACCGCCCACGCGGAGATCCAGGCCATCCGGGAAGCGTGCCGGCGTTTGCAGAGGAGCCGGCTGGACGGCGCCATCCTGTACGCCAGCGGCGAGCCGTGTCCCATGTGCACCGCCGCCATCTATTGGGCGGGAATCCAATCCGTCTACGTGGCCTGCTCCAAACGGGAGCTGCTTGAGGCCGGTTATCCCGACGGACTTGCCCGCTATCATCAGGACATCCGGAAACCGCCGGAAAAACGGTCCATTCCCTTCCACACCATCCCTGTGGAGGGGTATCTGGAGCCGTTCCGGATTTGGAAAGAGCTTGCCGGCTCCGATTGATCCCGAAACCGCAACCATCCCGGTTTCCTTCGGAAACCGGGATCGCCGTATGTTTCCGCGACATCCTCAGCCCCGTCTTTCCAGGGCTTCCCGCAGCGCCTCCGGATCCGTCACCGGCGCCCGGCAGGCATAATTTTCACAGACGTAGGCGGCGGCTTTTCCGCCCTGCGCCCAATACTCCCGGACATAGGGGATGAGCTTCTCCACCTCCGCCGCTTCGGGCCCTTCGGGGCGGCACACCCACACCGCATCGGGCAAAAACATCCGCCCCACCGTCTCCAGCATGTTCCGGGTGTCCGCCTGCTCAGGATCGCCGGCTACGACGATCTCCCGGGTCGGACCCAGGGCGAACTGCACCGCCGTCAGGAAGAAGGTGTGAGCCATCGGCGCCTGCCGGATCGTGCCGGCAAAGGCCCGAAGCTGCCGCTCCGCCTCCTCTTCCAACCGGGGATCGGCCAGCAGCCGGGCCAGCCGGATCAGGTTGTACGCCGCCACCGAATTTCCGGAAGGGGTGGCCCCGTCATAAATCTCCTTGGGCCGGGTGAGCAGCTCCTCCCCGTCCGCGCCGTAGAAGAAAAATCCCCCTTCCTCTTTATCCCCGAACAGGTCGATCATCTCCCGGGTGAGATCCGCCGCCTGGCGCAGATAATCGATCCGCAGGGTGGCTTCATACAGCTCCATCAGCCCCCAGGCGAGAAAGGCGTAATCGTCCAGGAAGGCCAAAATGGCCGCCTCTCCGTCCCGGTACCGGGCCAGGAGCCGCCCGTCTTCCCGGCGCATCCTTCGCAGGATGAAGCGGGCAGCCTTTTCGGCGGCATCGGCGTATCCCTCATCCCCCAACACCCTTGCCCCGCGGGCCAGGGCGGCAATCATCAGGGCATTCCACGAAGTGAGGATCTTGTCGTCCCTGTGCGGGCGAACGCGCCGCTCCCTCGCCCGGAACAGTTTTCCGCGCGCCTCTTCCAGGATCCGTTCCAGTTCTTCCTCGCTCATCCCGTGCCGGGCGGCGACGGAGGAGAGGGAGATATCGATCCGGTGCAGAATGTTCTTCCCCTCGAAGTTGCCCGCTTCGGTCACATCGTAACACTCGCAAAACAAACGGCCCGTCTCTTCCCCCAGCACCTCGCGGATCTCCTCCGGCGTCCAGACGTAGAACTTTCCCTCCTCTCCCTCGGAGTCGGCATCCTCCGCCGAATAAAATCCCCCCTCCGGCGCCGTCATGTCCCGAAGCACATAGGTGAAGATCTCCCGGGCCACCCGGGAATACACCGCCTTTCCCGTCACCTGATAAGTCTCCAGATAGGCGAGGGCCAGAAGCGCGTTGTCGTAGAGCATCTTTTCAAAGTGGGGCGTGTGCCACCGCTCGTCCACCGAATAGCGGGCAAACCCGTATCCCAGATGGTCGTAAATCCCGCCCCGGCGCATCGCCTCCAGGGTTTTCTCCACCATCTTAAGGGCCCGCTCCTCCCCGGTCCGCTTAAAGTGGCGCAGCAAAAAGAGAAAATCGTGGGGGCGGGGAAATTTGGGCGCCTGGCCGAAACCGCCGTATCGCTCGTCAAACTGGGCGGACAGCTGCTGATACGCCTCCTCTAAAACCGCCTCCGCCAACTCCCCCCTGTCCGCGGAATTCATGTAGTCCCGGATCGCCTCCGCCACCCGGTCCCCCGCCCGCAGGAGGTCGCCCCGCCTCCGCTTCCAGGCGTCCGCGACGCGCTCCAAAATCTCAAGAAGTCCCATCCGCCCGTACCTGCTCCGCTTCGGAAAATACGTCCCGGCGAAGAAGGGTTTTTTCTCCGGCGTCATGATCACCGTAAGGGGCCATCCGCCCTGACCGGTCATCGCCTGACACACCGTCATGTAGACGTGGTCCACATCGGGCCGCTCCTCCCGGTCCACCTTGACCGCCACAAAGTCCCGGTTCAGCACCCGGGCCACCTCTTCATCCTCGAAGGACTCCCGCTCCATGACATGACACCAGTGGCAGGTGGAATAGCCGATGGACAAAAAGATCGGCTTGTCCTCCCGCTTCGCCTTTTCAAAGGCCTCCTCGCCCCAGGGATACCAATCCA
Organism: Planifilum fulgidum; assembly: GCF_900113175.1. Lineage (NCBI taxonomy): Bacteria > Bacillati > Bacillota > Bacilli > Caryophanales > Thermoactinomycetaceae > Planifilum > Planifilum fulgidum. Next base: position 38,995 of record NZ_FOOK01000021.1, read on the forward strand.
CCGGATTGTGGGCGTGTTGCAGGAGATATGGGGATTTTTCACGGATCAGACGGTTGGGTTTTTTCACGTTTTAGCCCCCCGCGTTCTGATTGGCATATCCTTCCACGTTACAAAGACTGTATCATCTTTTCGCGGTTCATGCAAAGTGCCGTTGCGGCGGATCATCTCCGGCGGTCTCAACCCGGCTCCCCAGGCCTCCCGACTGTCCGGGAGCGGCGTCATGGCCGATGGCCCCCGAAGCTGCGGCGGACGCGGAAAAGCCCGTCTGCGAAGTCGCGCCTCCCTCCCGATTCAGGTGTTTGAACAACTTGTTACCCTTTATAAACAACCGCCTATTTGTTCAATAAATCACATAAAAAAGACATTTTCTTTGCTAATATAAAAGGGGGAAGGAAAGAATGCACCCTATTGATTGTTTAATCTATCACAATAACAGAAATACCGAATGAGGGTCAGGAGACGGAGTTCATCATAAAGCCTTTGCGGTGCGGCGGATCATGCCTTGTCTTCGCGACAAAACTTTCCGGGACGGGGGGCTTCCTGCCGATCGCGGTCACCGGGCAAACATACCGCCCCCCTCTGCAGACGGGAGGGAGAATCGTGGGCACATGTGTCGAGGAGATCGCGCTGGAGAAGGAACGATCAGTCATTGACACCTGGTCGAGATTGTACGGCTTTCAAGAGGAAGATATCCGGAAAGCGATGAAAAAAACCCGGACACCCGTGCTCTGGATCAACGGACTGGACTGCACGGGATGCATGGAATCCTTCCTGCGGGGAATATCGAGCACCACCGAATTGCTGCTGGATTGGATCTCGCTGGAATACAGCGAATTGCTCTCTTCCGCATCCGGACACCAGGCTGAAAGTCACAAAGGAAGAATCTCGGAGGAGTACGACGGGAAATTTGTGCTGGTCATCGAAGGGGCCATCCCGTTAAAGGACGAATATCTGACGGTCGCCGGAAAGTCCGTCCGGGAAGAGATCATCGCCACCGCCCAAAAGGCGAAAGCGGTGTTGGCCTTCGGAAGTTGTTCGGCATGGGGCGGGCTTCCCGCGGCAAAACCGAATCCGACCGAATCGGTTTCCATCCGGGAACTGGTGCCGAACGTGCCCGTCGTCCTGGTCCCGGGATGCCCACCGATCGCCGATGTGATGATCGGGACGCTCCTGCACCTGGCGATTTACGGCGAAATCCCCGAACTGGACAACAAAGGACGGCCAAAGCGGTTTTACCGTCAAACCGTCCACCAGGTCTGCCATCGGAAACCCTTTTTCGACAAGGGCTTGTTTGCGGAGTCCTACGACGACGAAAAGGCCCTGAAAGGATATTGCCTGTTCAAACTGGGATGCAAGGGGCCCTCCACCTTCAACGCCTGCGAAACGCTGGGCTGGAACGGCATGCGCACCTCCCCCATCGGAGCCGGATTCGCCTGCATCGGGTGTTCGGAAAAAAATTTCTGGGACAAGGGGCCCCTGTGCCATCGCAAGGTTCGGGCGGGGGCGAAGATCAAGGCAAAAGCCAGATAAACATCCGGTCACACCAGAAAAGTGGAAACTTCCCTTTTTCCACTCCGCTTCCGCTTTCATTCCCCCCTCCGGCCAGGGCCCTTCCCCCTGGCGATTCCGACGCTGCCCGGCAAGCGTTGTGGGCTGCAAAATCGCCAGGCCTTGTTTTCAAACGGCAATATCCCGCCTGTCAAGCCCCCATTTTCCCCCTTGAACAGGCAAAGGCGAGGCCGCTCGGCCTCGCCTGCCCGATTTTCCTCCACAGCCCGGAACCGCAAAAAACCGGCGCTTACCCCCGGTTTCAAGCGTCCGCGCCTTGCTCGTTCAACATCTGAAACACCTGTTCCACGTCCTTGTCCCCTCTGCCCGAGAGGTTGACGAGGAGGATCCGGTCCCTCCCGAGGGTCGGCGCCAGCCGGATGGCGTGGGCAATGGCGTGGGCGCTCTCCAGGGCCGGCAGGATGCCCTCCGTTTTCGCCAGCAGCTGGAACGCCTCCAGCACTTCTTCGTTGGTGACGGTGACGTATTCGGCCCGTCCCGTCTCCTTCAGATGGCTGTGCTCCGGCCCGATGCCGGGATAATCCAGTCCGGCGGCGATGGAATAGGTGGGGCGCGGATTCCCCCGTTCGTCCAACAGAACGAGGCTCCTGAAGCCGTGAAGCACGGCGGGCACCCCTTCCGTCAGCGTGGCCGCCTGGTCCGGTTCCACGCCGATCAGCCGCACCTCTTCGTCCTCCAGGTAGTGGGCGAAGGCTCCGATGGCGTTGCTTCCGCCGCCGACGCAGGCGATGACGGCGTCGGGGAGGCGCCCCTCCTTCTCCAGGATTTGACGCTTCGACTCCTCACTGATGATCGACTGGAAATGCTTGACCATGGACGGGTACGGATGCGGTCCCACGGCGGACCCCAGCAGGTAGAAGGTGTCTTCGTAGTTGGCGACCAAATCGGCCAGGGCTTCATCCACCGCGTCCTTCAATCTTCCCTGCCCCTTGGACACGGGAACGACCTTGGCCCCCAGCAGTTCCATCCGGAACACGTTCAACGCCTGTCTCTTCGTATCCTCGGCGCCCATGTAGATGGTGCAGTCCATGCCGAACAAGGCGCAGGCGGTCGCCGTGGCCACCCCGTGCTGGCCGGCGCCGGTCTCGGCGATGACCCGCTTGGCCCCCATCCGCTTGGCCAGCAGAATCTGCCCGATCGCGTTGTTGATCTTGTGCGCCCCCGTGTGATTCAGATCCTCGCGCTTGAAATAGATCTTGGCGCCCTTCAGATGTTCCGTCAGATTCCGGGCGTAGGTCAGGGGCGTTTCGCGGCCGACGTACTCCCGCAAGTAATAAAGGTACTCCTCCTTGAAATCCGGATCGTCCTTGTACCGTTCGAACTGCTCCGCCAGGCGGTCCAGCACTTCCTGCAGCTCAGGAGATACGAAGCTTCCTCCAAATTGACCGAAATAACCCTGCTCCACCTCAACTCGGCTCATCTCGATTCCTCCTCGTCCTCTGACATCCTCTGATAAAAAGCAGGTGCTGTTTTTTGCATGATAGATCTTAAGCGCGGGAATGTCAACCGCCCGCAACTTCTTGCAACAGGGGCCGCCGCGCTCTTTTCACGGCCTCCTTGCCCCGGCGCAGCCTGAGAAAGGCCGGACCGACCAAAGGCTAACAAATCCGCGGGAGCATCATGCCGCTCATCCGGCTGAGCCTCCTCGTGCTTCCAAGGGTTGAACGCAGCAACAGCCGTCCCTGCTCCCGGCCCGTCACGCGGCCGATCACCGCCGCCTCCCGCCCCAGGGGGTGGCCGCGCAGAAGCTTCACCACCTTCTCCTCATCCTCTTGGGCGACAATCAGGACCACCTTGCCCTCATTGGCCAGATACAGGGGGTCAAAGCCGAAAATGTCGCATGCCCCGCGGACTTCCCGCCGGACCGGCAATGCGGCCTCGTCCAACTGCACCGTCACCCGGAAATCCTCGCAGATCTCCACCAGGGCGGTGGCCAGACCGCCGCGGGTCGGATCGCGCATGATGCGCACTCCCCGCACGGAGGAAAGCAGCTCCGAGATCATGCCGCTTAAGGACGCGCAGTCGCTGAAGAGGCCGGGAGAAAGGCCCATCTCCCCCCGCGCCGCCAGCACGGCGATGCCGTGGTCGCCGATCGTTCCGCTTATGATCACCGCATCCCCTTCCCGGATCTGCTCGGGATGAAGGCGCCGATCCGGGCGCAGGCGGCCGATTCCCGTCGTATGGACAAACAGTCCGTCCGCGCCGCCGCGCTCCACCACCTTGGTGTCCCCCGCCACGATCCGGACGCCCGCCCGCTTCGCCTCCTCGGCCATGGACCGCGCGATCCGGCGCAAATCCTCCACGGGAAAACCCTCTTCCAGAATAAACCCCGCCGTCAAAAAACGGGGCTCCGCCCCGCTGACGGCAATATCGTTTACCGTTCCCGACACCGCCAGCTTGCCGATGTCTCCTCCGGGAAAAAAGAGGGGCTTGATCACGAAGCTGTCGGTGGAGATGGCCACGTCGCCGCCTTCGAGGGGAAGCAGGGCGGCATCCCAACGCGCCTGCTCCTCATGCCCGAAGGCTTCGACAAACACCTCCCGGACCAGCTGGTGCGCCAGTTCACCGCCGTCTCCGTGAGCCAGGCTGATTTTCCCCTTCAACTTCCATCCCCCGCCTCCATGTAGTGATAATGGGCGGCACAGCTTCCTTCGCTCGAAACCATGCAGGGGCCGATCGGACGGGCCGGCGTGCACGCCTTCCCGAACAAGGGACATTCCGGCGGCGTCGCCACGCCCCGGATGATTTCCCCGCAGCGGCACTTCGTCTTACGCGGCTCTCCCACCTTTACGGAAAAGCGGCGCTTGGCATTCAGATGGGCATATTCCGGACGGATGTCGAGGCCGCTTTTGGGGATGACGCCGATCCCCCGCCAGGCTTCGTCCACCGGTTCCAAATACCTTTCCATCAATTGTTGCGCCCGGATATTGCCCTCCTCGCGGACCACCCCGGAATATTCGTTGACGATCTCCGCCCGGCCGGCGAGAACCAGCTCCAGCAGCCGGTGAATCCCCGCCAGAATCTGAACCGGTTCAAAACCGCTGATCACACCCGGCATTCCGTATTCCTCGGTCAAATAGCGGTATCCTTTTCGTCCGATCACGATCGAGACATGGCCGGGCAGGATCAACCCATCGAGGCGCACCTCCTTCGATTCCAGCAACACCCTCAAAACCGGCTCCACCAGCTTGGTCGTCATCCACATGGAAAAATTGTCCATCCCCCGCTCCTCCGCCGCCTTGAGCGTCGCCGCCAAAACCGGGATCGTCGTCTCAAAGCCGATGCCGAGAAAAATCACTTCCTTGTCCGGGTTTCCGGCGGCGATCTTCAGCGCATCGTCGGGCGAATACACCGGGCGGATGTCCGCCCCCTCCGCTTTCGCTTCCATGAGGCTGCGCCTTGAACCGGGAACCCGCATCATATCTCCGAAGGTGCAGAGGATCCGGCCGTCTCCGTCGGCCAATTGGATCATGGCGTCGATGTCTTTCTGATCGGTGACGCAAACCGGGCATCCCGGACCGGAGATGAGCTTCACGTGCCCCCGCAGAAGGGCTTTGATCCCCGTGCGCGCCAAAGCCATCGTGTGGGAACCGCACACTTCCATGAAGGCGGGCTCCCTCCCCGTCCGGTCCTTGTACTCTTCCGCCAGTTTCCGGATGCGATCCAGCAGCTTCCGGCCGAGGACCGGATCGGAACACTGCTCAAGAATCTCCCGCATCGGCGATCAACCTCCAGGCCTCCATGCTGGCTTTGGCGTACTCCTCGCTGATGACCGACATGGCCTGCCCCGCGTGGACGATCACATAGTCCCCGACGCGCACCTCGGGCACGAAGATGATTCCCACGCGCATCCGCGATCCCATCACATCCACCCATGCGTCAAAGTCCCCTCTTTCCACCACGCGGGCCGGAACCCCCATGCACATCGCCGCTTCCCTCCTCCTCCGAATGCGCCTTGTCCCGACGGGAGGCGATCACCAATTGCCCAAGCGCCAGCCCCCCGTCGCTCGGCGGCACCCGCCGGTGGGTGTACACCCGGAAACCGGCGCGCCTCAACCGGTCCGCAATCGCCTGCGACAGATATTCGTTGTGAAAACTTCCCCCGGACAGGGCGACACTGCGGTTCAGTCCGGGCCGCCTCTCGCTCCAGGACAAAACCCTCTCGACGCACACCCGGGCCACCGTCCGCTGAAACTTCTCCACAATCCTCGCGACCGGCACGCCGGAAAAGCGGTCACGGATCAGTTCCCTGAGCATCGGCGAAAAATCGATCTCCTCCAAACCGCCTTCGCCCGCCCTCAACGCATGCGGATAAACCTCATCCGCCTCGCCGGCCTCCGGATCCTCTGTTTTCCGCCCCAGCTCCGACAGGCGGATCGCCGCTTCCCCGTCGTAGCTGGAGGCGCGGCAAACGCCGAGAAGGGCGCTGACCGCATCGAACAGCCTGCCGCAGGTGCCCGCCAGGGGGCTGTTGATGCCCGAACGGGTCATCTGCGCGATCACGTCGATCTCCCTCATCCGCTCGGGAAACAGGCGTTTCGCCCATTCCACCCCCTCTTCCCCGAACAGATCGGCCAGCATGCCCGCGGCATTGCGCCAGGGCTCGCGAACCGCCCTCTCGCTCCCGGGCAACGGCGTATATCGGAGATGGGCCAGCCGCTCAAAGGAACGGGCGTCGCCATACAAGATTTCAAATCCCCAGATTTTCCCGTCCAATCCGTAACCGGTTCCGTCCAGAATGATCCCGAAACAGGGCTCGTTGACCCCGTTGTCCACCTGGCAGGCCACCAGATGGGCGTGATGGTGCTGAACCGGCACCACCGGGATGCCCATTTCCCGGGCCAAGGGCCAGGTGCTGTAGCCGGGGTGGAGATCCACCGCCGCCGCTTTCGGCCTGATGCCCAGCCATTTCAACAGGTGACGGAACTCCCGTTGAAAACGGTCGATCACTTGCAGACTGTCCATGTCGCCGATGTGGGGGCCGAGAAAAATTTGGTTTCCCCGGCCGATCGCAAACACATTTTTCTGTTGCCCGCCAAGGGCCACCACGCCGTCCACCGGATGCGGCGCAGGCAGGGGATCGGGCACAAACCCGCGGGAACGGCGATAAAAAAGGGGAACATCCCCGCGGACCCGCACCACCGAATCATCGATCGGGTGCAGGATTTCCCGGTCGGAGGAAAGGACCGCATCGGCGATATCCGCGAGATAATGGAACGCCTCTTCGTCCCTGTACAAAATGGGCAAGCCGGAGGGATTGGCGCTGGTCATCACCAGCGCCCGCAGGGAGCCGTCCGCAAACAGCAGATGATGCAGCGGGGTATAAGGCAGCATGACGCCGAGGGTCCCCAGGCCGGGAGCCAAAAGCTCCGGCAAACCCGCATCGCTTCGCCTGTCGAGGATCACGATGGGGGATTCCGGGGAAGCGAGCATCTTCTCCTCCGCTTCCGACAGCAGGCACAGGCGGCGCGCCTCCTCCAGGGAGCGCACCATCACGGCCAAGGGACGCCTGGGGCGCCGCTTACCCTCGCGCAGCCGCCGGACCGCCGCTTCATCGAAGGCGTCGCAGGCCAGGTGATATCCGCCCAGCCCCTTGACCGCCACAATCTCTCCCCGCTCAAGACGAATCCGCGCTTCCTGGAGAGCGCGCTCCCCCTCCGCCAATTTTTCGCCGCCGATGGTGAAAAGAATAAGCTTCGGGCCGCACTCGGGGCAGGCGATGGGCTGCGCATGATGGCGGCGGTTGCCGGCATCGTGGTATTCCGACGCGCACCGCTCGCACATGGTGAAGGATTTCATCGCCGTAAAGGGCCGGTCATAGGGCAATTCCTCGATGATCGTGTAACGGGGTCCGCACTGGGTGCAATTGATGAAGGGATAGCGATAGCGGAAATTTCCCGGATCGAACATCTCCTCCAGGCATTCCTCGCACACGGCCGCATCCACGGGAATGACGACGGAGGAATCGCCGCGCCGGTCGCTCTCCTGGATGACAAAGTCCCGATAACCCTTTACCGGCACCTTTTCCTCCAGCACCTGATCCACCCGCGACAGGCGCGGCGGGCGCTTCTTCAGCCGCATCAGCAAGCGGTCGATGGCGCGGGGCTCCCCTTCCACCACGATGCGAACCCCATCCATGTTGTTCTGGACGGTTCCCTTCAGCCCGAGCAGGCGGGCTTGTTCGTAGACAAAGGGGCGGAAACCCACCCCCTGAACCCTGCCCCGGACGGTGATCCGCCTCGCCTCAATCATGGGACATCCTCTCGCGGATCCAGTTCAGCCATGCCTCCATCCCTTCACCCGTCTTGGCCGAAAGGGGAAGCAGGCGGGAAGCGGGCTGGATGCCCCGCAGGTCGGCGGCGGCTTCTTCCAGATCAAACTCGACATGGGGGAGCAAATCGATCTTGTTGAGCAACACCAGCTCGGTGCGGCGGAACATCACCGGATATTTGGCGATTTTGTCGTTCCCCTCGGTTACGCTCAGCACCACCACCTTGTGGTGTTGTCCGAGATCGTACCCGGAGGGACAGATGAGATTGCCGACGTTTTCGATGAACAACAGGTCGAGGTCGTCCAGGGATAAATCGGGAAGCACTTTGGCGATCATCCGGGCGTCCAGATGACAGCCGCCGTGGGTGTTGATCTGCACCGCCTCCGCTCCCAGCGCCCGGATGCGGTCGGCATCCTTCTGCGTCGCCAGGTCTCCCTCGATCACGCCGATGCGGAATTCGGGCGCCAGCGCCTCGATGGTCCGCTCCAGGATCGTCGTTTTCCCCGAACCCGGCGAACTCATCATGTTGATCACGAGGGTGTCGGTGCGGTCAAACAGCGATCGGTTGAATGCGGCCGCACGGTTGTTGTCGGCCAACACGCTTTCATCCAGCATCACTTTCATTCCCATCATCTTCCTTCATAGGATCTCACGCAAAAGGTCTCTCCGGAGACGATCATTCCAGACGGCATGTTGCAGTGGGGGCACAGGGCGATCAGCCGCTCCGGCGCATATTCCCTGCCGCAGACGGTGCAGCGCGCCCGGGCCTCCTCGCGCACGATGACCAGTTCCGCCTCCGGATCGAGCATCTCTTCCCCCCGCCTCTTGTAAATTTCGAAGGCCATATCCAGCGCGCCCGGAAGCACGTTGCTCAACTCGCCGACAACCACTTCGATGCGTTCGATGGTGGAAAAATTTCGCTTCCGGGCATCCCGCCGAACCAGGCTCAGGATGTCGCCCATCAACGCCAATTCGTGCATGGTACCCCTCCCGGCACCGGTTTCTCATTCCCTCAACCCCACATACCACGTCCCGTCCTTTTTTTTCACCGGATATCGACGCAGCCGGAGATTCCCCGCCCCGTCGAGGGGAGACCATTCCTTCCCGCACAGAAAACAATGGAAGCGCTTCACGTGAGGGAGCCAGTGAACCACCGTCCGGCACTGGGTGCACTCGTTTCCGAAGGCGCCCGTCTTCTCCCCCGCCACCAAAAACAGGCCCTTCCCCTCGACAAACACCTCCTTCACCTGAAGGGCGCCCGCCGCTTCGCCTTCCAGGGCATGCTCCGGCAGCGGATGCCAGCGAATCCCCGAAATGCGGTCGATCACGCGTTCCATTTTTTCCAGATCGTCCTCGATCAAGGGATGGGCGATGTACGCCGCCGTCTGAAGCAGATCGTCTCTCAGCTGCCGCAAAAATTCTTTCCGGTTCATGGCCCGATTCCCCAACGCTCGATTTGTCCGACCACCGCGTCGATCAATGCCGGAACCGCCTGCCTCACTTCCTCCGACAACCCGATCCCAAAGGCCAAAGAGGCGGGCTCAATCCCGAACAGCATCACCTCTTTGGGCCCTTTTCCCCGCCATTGCGCGGCCTGCAGCACTTCCTGGAACCCGATCTGATGGATGGACAGTTTCCGCGAGAAATAGGCGGGGATGTCGCCGCCCTTCAGAACGATGATCGTCCCCGGCTCCGCCTCCGCCCGAATGGCGTCGATCACGATCAAATATTCGGCCTCCTCCACCGGCCCGAGCAACCGGAGACCGTCCGTGGCCCCCTCGATGATTTCCACCCGCTCCCGGCCGTGGAGGGCTTTCCGCAGCTCCGGCAGGATGTGAACGCCCAGCCCCTCATCGGAATGCAGGATGTTTCCGATCCCCAGCACCGTGACGCCTTTCCGCCGATCCGCCGGCCGGATCCCCCGCTCCGCCTTCGCCTCCGCCTCTTTCCTCATCGCCCTTCTCCTTTCGCGCGGCCTCATATTTGTAACCGGTGAATATGGAGGAAATCGTCGCGTTGCGGCTCAACCAATCCTCGCGAAACGCCATGTACACGTGGATCGGAACAAACAGGGCAAACCCCCAGGCGACCAAATGATGCCACGAGCGGACGGAGAAGCTGTCCCCGCCAAACAGCGCCGCAACCCGGGAAAACAGGCCGCCCGCGGCCGATTCCCATTGCGGTTCAAAATAGAGGACAAAACCCGTCAGCACCATGATCACCGAACCGAGGCCGATGAAGATCAGATAACTCAACTCGGCCAGGGGGTTGTGGCCGATGTAGTGGGGCTTTCGGTTTTTCAGGAACAGATAGGATTTCAGTGTCTCCACAAGCCCCCGCCAAAACGCGCGGCGCAGCGGATTGGTCCGGGCGTACCGGTTCCCCTTCAGGAACCAGTAGGCCCGCATCAACAGATTGGCCGTGAACAGGAAGGCCGCGATGAAATGAATGTAACGGGCCCACCCCATCAGGAAGAAGAAATGGGCTTCTTCGGAAACGGCCGGAACGACGAAGGGATTTCCGATGTACAAGCCGGTGGCGAACAGCACAACGATGCAGAGGGCATTGACCCAGTGAAAAACCCGCACCGGCAATTCCCACACGTATACGCTCCTTTTCATCCGCTCCACGGTTCATCCCCCCCATCCGATGCGGATGTCCACGGAGGCGGATCCGCTCACATCCGTCAGATGGACCGCACACGCCATACAGGGGTCGAAGGAATGGATGATGCGCAAGATCTCCAGGGGCTTTTCCGGATCAGTCACCGGCGTTCCGATCAGGGAAGCCTCATAGGCACCCCGGTTGCCCTTGTGGTCGCGGGGCGAGGCGTTCCAGGTCGTGGGCACCACCATTTGGTAGTTCTTCGTCTTGCCGTCTTCAATCTCCACCCAATGGCCCAGGGAACCCCGCGGCGCCTCCACCCAGCCGACGCCCCTGGCCCGTTTCGGCCAGGTTCCCGGCTCCCACTTGGCACTGTTGAAGGTGATCTGGTCGCCGTTTTTGATGTTTGTAAGCAGCTGGTCCATGTCCTGCCGCATCCAGCGGGCGGTCAGCCTGGTCTCCAATCCGCGGGCAAGGGTGCGCCCCAGGGCGGAACGGAGAGCCGAGAAGGGGATGTCCAGCCTTTTCAGCGCCTCGTCGACCAGCTCCACGGTCCCCTCGATTCCCGCAGCGTAGCTCACCATGATCCGGGCCAGCGGTCCGGTCTCCATCGGATGCTCCTTCCAGCGGGGAGCCTTCACCCAGCTGTACTTCTCCTCCGTGTTGAGACGGGTATAGGGCGGCTTCGGACCGCTGTAGCGAAGGGTGGTTTCCCCTTCCCAGGGATGGCGTCCCTTGCCGCCTTCGCCCTCATAGTCATACCAGGAACGATCGACGAACTCTTTCACCTGTTCCGGGTCTTTCAAATCGACCTCCAGCACTTCGTCCAGATTCCCGCCCAGAATCACCCCGCGGGGCATCCGATATTTGCTTGTGTCGCGGATGTCGCCGGTGGAAAAATCGCCGTAGCACAAGTAGTTGTCCAATCCGCCGCCGTACCGCCAATCCTTGTAGTGCGAGGCGATCGCAAACAGATCGGGAATATACACCTGCTCGACAAACTCGACGGCCTGATCGATCAGCTGGGAAACGTGCATCAACTGCTCCGCGTGCACCGCGTTGTCGCTGTCGATGTCGATGGGGGTGGCCATCCCGCCGACCACGTAGTGGGGGTGCGGGTTTTTCCCGCCGAGGATCGTGTGCACCTTGACGATCTCCTTCTGCCAATCCAGCGCCTCCAAATAGTGCGCCACCGCCAGCAGATTGACTTCCGGCGGGAGCTTGTAGGCGGGGTGCCCCCAATAGCCGTTGGCAAACAGGCCCAATTGCCCGCTCTCCACCACAGTCTTCACGCTTTTCTGCACATCTTTGAAATACCCCGGCGATGACTTCGGCCAGCGGGACAGGGACTGGGCGATCCGGCTCGTCTCCTCCGGATCCGCCTTCAAAGCGCTGAGGACGTCGACCCAATCGAGGGCGTGCAGATGATAAAAATGCACCACATGGTCGTGGACAAAAAGCGCTTCGTTCATGATATTGCGGATCAGATGCGCGTTGGGCGGAATCCGGATGTCCAGCGCATCCTCCACCGCGCGAACGGAGGCCAAAGCGTGCGTCGTCGTGCAGACCCCGCAAACCCGCTGGGTGTACGCCCAGAGGTCCCGGGGATCGCGGTCCCGCACGATCAATTCGATGCCCCGCACCGCCGTTCCCGAACTGTAGGCCTCCTTGATCCTGCCCTCGTCGATGTCCGCTTCGATGCGCAAATGCCCCTCGATCCGGGTGACCGGGTCCACCACAATCCGCTTACTCATGGGAATCCCCTCCATCCGCGGAAGAGCCTGTCCGCTTTTTCTTCACCGCGGTGATTGCGGCATGGGCGGCAATCCCCGCCACCGTCGCCCCTACCGTATACAGCCCGATCTTGTCCAAATCGGCCGTCGTCTGGGTTGCGGGAATCTTCGCTCTCCGCACAAACAACGGCCCGTTGTCCCAAAAGTTCTTCTCGGAGCATCCGATGCAGGGATTTCCCGACAGGATCGGAAAACCGACACCCCCGTTCCAGCGCATCTCCGCACAGGAATTGTAGGTGGTGGGACCTTTGCAGCCCAGCTTGTACAGACAATACCCCTGTTTTGCTCCCTCATCGTCGAAGGATTCGGCAAACAGTCCCGCATCGAAATAGGCCCGCCGGTTGCATTTGTCGTGGATCCGGTGGCGGTAAAAGGCCTTCGGCCGCCCCAGATGATCCAGTTCGGGCAGGCGGTCGAAGGTGATCATGTGGGCGATCACCCCCGTCATCACCTCCCCGATCGGCGGACAACCGGGAACGCGGATCACCGGTTTGTCGGTCACCAGATCGGCAACCGACACCGCCTCCGTCGGGTTCGGCTTGGCTCCCGCAATTCCCCCCCAGGAGGAACAGGTTCCGTAGGCGATGATCGCCTTCGCACCCCTGGCCGATTCCAACAGCAGCTCCTTCGCCGACACTCCTCCGATGGTCGCGCAGTATTCCTGCCGCGGAATGCTTCCTTCCACCACGAGCAGGTATTCCCCGTCGTGCTCCTTCATCACCCTTTTGCGCGCCATCTCCGCCTGGTGTCCGCTCGCCGCCGACAGCAACTCGCTGTATTCAAGGGAAATCATGTCCAATAAAACGCTGCCCGCCTTCGGATGGGACGAACGGATAAAGGACTCGGAGCATCCCGTGCAATCCTGCATCTGCAGCCAGAGGACCGGCACGCGCCGCTTCTTTTCCATTGCGCGGACCACTTTGTCCGCCTCCGAATAATGGAGGCCGATGGTCGCGGCCAGCATGGCGCACATTTTCAGAAAGTCCCTGCGCGACAGGCCGCCCTCCCTCATCCTCTCCGCGATGGTCTGTTCCCGAGCCAACCTGTACCCCCCTCATTTATGGCCTTTGTCCACTTTATATCAGTTGGTCGAGGCGGCAAACGATGAAAAAAATCACGTTCTCCCCGGGAAAACCCCGGACATTTCCCGAAACCGCCATGGGAAGGTGATCTCCCAACAGGGGAAAAAGCGGTTTCAGAAGGGGGAAGGAAGAACGCGGGAGCACAGGGCGCGTCTTTTTCAACCGCCACCCGTGAAGAAAATCTTTCCGCGGCCCGGTTGTTGATTTTTTTCACAGTTCTTCCGTCTCTCCGTTGATACAATGAAAACCCAACATCACCAGCCAGTCTGACGTTGGGAGTGCGGAAAATGAGAGGTTCTTGGTGGGCCGTTCTCGGCATCTTTTGTATCCTGGCCGCGGGATGTTTCCCTTCGGAACAACCCGCCCCCGGCCAAAAGAAAGACGAGCTGGTCCTGGCCATCGGGACGGAACCGGAGGACGGCTTCGATCCCACGACGGGGTGGGGGCGTTACGGTTCCCCCCTTTTCCAGAGCACCCTGCTGAAGCGGGATCACGCGATGAACATCACAAACGACCTGGCCGAGGAGTACGAAATAAGCGGCGACGGAACCGTCTGGACCGTGAAACTTCGGAAAAATGTCAGATTTTCCGACGGAACGCCCCTTACCGCATCCGACGTGAAATACACCTTTGAGGCGGCCGCCGAAAGCGGATCCATCGTCGATCTGCAGCAACTGGAAAAAGTGGAAGTCCTCGACGATCACACGGTGAAATTCACCCTGAAGGAGCCCCGGTCCACCTTCATTCATTCGCTGATCACCATCGGCATCGTGCCCCGGCACGCCCACGGCGAGGATTACGCGGAACATCCGGTCGGTTCCGGCCCTTACCGGCTGGTGCAATGGGACAAGGGGCAACAGTTGATCGTGGAGGCAAACCCGCACTACCACGGCACCCGTCCCTACTTCAAAAAACTGACCTTCCTCTTCTTAAGCGAAGATGCCGCCTTTGCGGCGGCCAAGGCGGGAAAGGTGGATGTGGCGTACATTCCCGCCGCCTTCGGAAAGGAAAAGGTGCCGGGAATGCGCCTGGAAAAGATCCGGACGGTTGACAACCGCGGCATCATGTTTCCCTTCGTTCCGTCGGGGGCAAAAACAAAGGACGGAAAGCCGGTCGGAAACGACGTGACGGCGGATGCGGCGATCCGGCGCGCCGTCAATATCGCCGTCGACAGGCAGGCGCTCGTGGAGGGCGTCCTGGAAGGTTTCGGCACCCCCGCCTATACCGTCAACGACCGCCTTCCCTGGTGGAACCCGGAAGCGGTGATCAAGGACGGCGATCGGAAGACGGCCGAAAAAATCCTGGATGAGGCGGGGTGGAAGGATCGCGACGGCGACGGCATCCGTGAAAAGGGTTCCCTGCGGGCGGAATTCAACCTGCTGTATCCGGCGGATGATGTCACACGGCAATCCCTGGCGATCGCCGTGGCCGACATGATGAAGCCGCTGGGCATCCGGATCCGCGTCGAGGGAAAAAGCTGGGACGCCATTGAAAAGCTGATGCACGCCAACGCCGTGCTGTTCGGCTGGGGAAGCCATGATCCGCTGGAGATGTACCATCTGTACAGCAGCGAATTTCGCGGCGTCGACCTGTACAATCCCGGTTATTACAAAAACCCCGTCGTAGACGCGTATCTGAAAAAGGCCTTGGCAACCCCGGACGAAAAGCGGTCGTTGGAATACTGGAAAAAGGCCCAGTGGGACGGCAAGACGGGCGTGAGCGCGAAGGGGGACGCGCCGTGGGCCTGGCTGGTCAATCTCGACCACCTGTATCTCGTAAAGGAAAACCTGGATATCGGCAAACAGAAAATCCATCACCACGGCCACGGTTGGCCCATCACCGACAACGTGGAGGAATGGAAATGGATCGATCGCCCATGAAACGGGGTGGGTTGGTTGCTGCGGATCGTCCTCCGGTTCCTGTTTGAAAAAATCTTGAAACTCCTTCTCCTGCTGTTTGCCGTCTGCACCCTTTCCTTCTGGATGGTCGAGCTTTCCCCGATCGACCCGATCCGGGCGTACGTGGGCGCGGACATGATGGTGGTCAGCCCGGAACAACGGGATGCGATCGCCCGGCACTGGGGCCTTGACCAACCTCCCGCCGAACGCTACCGGCAGTGGCTTTCGGCCATCCTCCAAGGGGATTTGGGAACGTCCATGATTTATCGGCGACCGGTGGCGGAGGTGATTTCCGAGCGCTTTCTGAACTCGCTGCCGCTTCTGTTCAGCGCCTGGCTGCTCTCCGGCCTGATCGGATTTGCCGCCGGCGTCATCGCCGCCGTAAAGAGGGATACGTGGATCGACCGCCTGATCAAAGGGTATTGTTATACGCTGGTGTCGACCCCCTCCTTCTGGGTGGGAATCCTGCTCATGATGATTTTCTCCGTGTGGCTGGGCTGGCTGCCCGTGGGATTAAGCGTTCCCATCGGCGTGCCCGCGGAGGAGGTGACCTGGTCCGATCGCCTCCGCCACATGATTTTGCCCGCCCTCACCCTGGGCCTGGTCGGCATCTCCGCCGTCGCCCTGCACACCCGGCAGAAAATGATCGACGTGCTCGGCAGCGAATATGTCCTGTTTGCCCGGGCCCGGGGCGAAAAGGGATTTGTCCTGCTTTGGCGGCATGGACTTCGCAACGCGGCCCTGCCGGCGATCACCCTGCAATTTGCCTCCTTGAATGAATTGTTCGGAGGAGCCGTCCTCGCCGAGCAGGTGTTTTCATACCCGGGACTCGGCCGTGTGACCATCGAAGCGGGATTGCGGGGAGACGTGCCCCTGCTGCTCGGGATTGTGCTCTTCAGCACCCTGTTTGTCTTCGTCGGAAACACGGCGGCCGATCTCCTCTACCGCCTCCTCGATCCGAGAATGAGGGAAGGGGATGCTCCATGAAACGCCCGGCCGCCGGAAAGAAGGGCGGACGGCTCCTCCTGCTCCGTTCCGGGAACCGCCGGCAACAAACCCTGCTTCTTTCGATCCTTGTCGGCCTGCTGCTCCTTTCCGTTTGGCTTTGGGGGATCCTGCTGGACGACGAAAAAACGGCGACGCGCCTTCAGGAGCACAACCGCCCCCCGTCCCTGGAGCACCCCTTCGGCACCGACTGGCTCGGCCGGGATATGTTTGTCCGCACGATCAAAGGCTTGTCCCTGAGCATCATGGTCGGCCTGTCGTCGGCGGCCGCCGGCACGTTGGTTTCCCTGTTGCTGGGCCTTGCGGCGGCCACGATGGGGAAGGCGGCGGATCGGATCATCACCTGGCTCATCGATCTCTTTCTGAGCGTGCCGCACCTCGTCTCGCTGATCCTGATCGCCTTCGTGCTGGGCGGCGGCAAAAAGGGGGTGATCATCGGCATCGCCCTCACCCACTGGCCCGTCCTGTGCCGGGTCCTTCGCGCCGAAATCCTGCAACTGCGTTCCGCGGAATTTGTCCAGCTCTCGCGCCGTCTGGGAAAATCCCGCTGGTGGATCGCCATGAGGCACGTGCTGCCCCACTTGCTGCCCCAGCTGATCGTCGGCTTTTTGCTGATGTTTCCCCACGCGATCCTGCACGAGGCATCCATCACGTTCCTCGGATTGGGATTGTCGCCCGACGAACCCGCCATCGGGGTCATCCTCTCCGAATCGATGCGGTATCTGTCCACGGGCCACCTGTGGCTCGCCTTTTTTCCGGGGTTGAGCTTGCTCCTCGTCGTCCGCGCTTTCGATCTTCTCGGGGAAAACGTGCGCCTGCTGATCGATCCGCATCATTATCACGAATGATTCCCGTCCCCATTTTTTCCGATCCGAGGTGATCCGGTGATGTCCGTCCTGGAAGTGAAGGGCTTGTCCGTTTCGCTTCTCCGATATCAAAAAGGATTGCGCCGACAGACCCAGCGCGTCATCGATGATCTCCACCTGTCGGTCGACGCCGGCGAAATCCTCGCGGTCGCAGGCGCCAGCGGCTCGGGCAAAAGCCTGCTCGCCCATGCGATATTGGGAATCCTTCCAGGCCATGCGCAGGTGTCGGGAGCGATTTTTTACCGGGGAAAGGAACTCAGCAGCCTCAGGCGGGCGGAACTGATGGGAAGGGAAATCGCCTATGTACCGCAGTCGGTCCTGTATCTCAATCCGCTGATGCGCGTGGGCAAACAGGTGAGAACGGCCGTCCGCACCGGAGACCCGGTCGCGGTGCAGCGGGCCGCTTTTGCGCGCTTTGGTTTGAGCCCGGCGGTGGAGAAGCGGTATCCCTTTCAATTGTCGGGGGGAATGGCCCGGCGCGTGCTGGTTTCCATCGCCGCCGTGAGCGGCGCAAACCTGATCATCGCCGATGAACCGACGCCCGGACTGGACCCTGCGGTGATTGCGGAATCGCTGTCCCTTTTTCGGGAACTGGCCGATCGGGGCTCCGCCGTCATGCTCATCAGCCACGACATCGGTTCCGTCTTGAAAGTCGCCGACCGGATCGCCGTCTTCTGCGCCGGAACCGCCGTCGAAATCGCCCGGGCGGAGGACTTTGAGGGAAACGGCGAGGCGTTGCGGCACCCCTATTCGCGGGCGCTGTGGAGGGCGCTTCCGCAAAACGATTTCACCCCCGCTCCGTGGCCGGTTCCTTCCTCCCCGGAGACGTCGCCAATCTGTCCCTTCGCCCGGGGGTGTGAGCGGGCAACGGACGCATGTTTCACCAACCGTCCGGAGCCGACATGGTTGGGAAACAGGATGGTGAGGTGCATCCATGGCTCTTGAGGGAAAAGGCCTGTCCTTTCGCTATCGTCGCGGCCAATGGCTGTTCCGGGGGTTTGATATCCGGATCCATCCGGGCGAAATCGTCGGCCTCACCGGTCCGAGCGGCTGCGGAAAAACCTCGCTTGCGCGCCTTCTTGCCGGTTATGCCAAACCCCTTTCGGGTCATGTTCGGGTGGACGGCTCCCCCCTTCCCCGATCCGGCTTTTTCCCCGTCCAGCTGATCTTCCAACATCCGGAAAAAGCGGTCAATCCCCGCTGGAACATCCGGCAAATCCTGAAGGAGGGTGGGGCGGCGGAGGACTCCCTGCTCGCCTCCCTGGGCATCGAGCGCGCGTGGCTCGACCGGCGGCCAAAGGAGCTGTCCGGCGGGGAATTGCAGCGCGTATGCATCGCCCGCGCCCTGGGACCGAAGACCCGGTATCTGATCGCCGACGAAATGACGGCGATGCTGGATGCCATCACCCAGGCACAGATCTGGCATGCGGTCCTCGACATCGCAAAAGCGCGCCGATTGGGGATCCTGGTGATCAGCCACGACGAACCTTTGCTCGAAAAGTTGTGCCACCGCATCATCCATTTTAAACAGGCGGGCGGGGGAAGCATCCTTCCTCCCGGCCCGCGCTGAAAAATGCGTCTTTTGCCGCCTCCTCCCGGTCACTTGGTGCAGGGGCGGGGCGTGTCGTGCACCGGGGGCGGGGCGGGAGGCAAGTGGGGTTTTTGGCCAAGCGGCTTGGGATGCTCGACGTAATTGAAGGTTCCCCTCCTGTCCGGCGCGGTGCCGTACGCCCACCGGCCGCAGGCGCTTTCGTTGCCCTTCGAGAAATTGAACAGGGTGTACGCCACTTCGTTGATCTGGTACTCCCGCGGGAAGGTGGTGGGAACCACTTTGCCTCCTTCGCAGGCCTCCAATTCCTTGATCGCGGCCATCCACTGGTTCTGATGCATGTTGTCCCGGGCGATCAACCAGGCAAGCATGTCCTTGACGCCGCGGTCATCCGTCATTTCCCACAGGCGGACCGCTTGCAGGCGCCCCTGGGATTCGGCGTTCAGATTGGCCCGGAAATCGGCGAGCAAATTGCCGCTGGCAATGGTGTACCGCGCATTCCAGGGATACCCCGTGCTGTCCGTCGGAGTCGCTCCCAGGCCGGAAACAATCACATGCTGAGGGTTCATCCCGCCCATCACCGCCTCGACCACCGGATTCTTGGCCGCCTCCTCCTGCTCCTTGACGGGAGCGCCATCCAGCAACCGGGCGATCATGGTGGCGATCATCTCGACGTGCGCCAGCTCTTCGGTGCCGGTGTCGAGAAGCAGATCCCGGTATTTCGATTTCGATTTGCACCGGCAATTCCATCCCTGAAACAAATACTGCATGGCGACGGTGATTTCGCCGAACTGACCGCCGAGGATTTCCTGCAGCTTTTTGGCGAAAACCGGATCCGGACGCTCGGGTTTGGCCTCGTATTGCAACTCTTTTACATGGAAAAACATTGAAACGCCTCCTTCGCAGGTCTTCCTTCCCCAATCATATGAGGCAGCCGCCCACAGGGTGAATGACGATGCATCGGAAAGGCTTTCCCGACGGAAAAAAGCCGCATCCGTTAGGATGCGGCGAGGCTGTTGACAAAGAAGGGTCAACAGCCTTTTTTGTTGAATTCGGAATAAAACAATTCCGAAGGAAGGTTTTTATATGTTCAGGACGAACCCATCCAGGGAATTTCAACCCGAAACAGTCAACATAGAAGACCTTGTTCCCCAAGATCACTTGCTTAGAAAAATCAATGAAACCATCGACTTTTCGTTTATCGCGGAAAAATGCCGCCCCTTGTATTGTCAAGATAATGGGCGTCCTTGCATCGATCCGGTCATGCTGTTCAAAATGCTTTTGATCGGTTATTTGTACGGAATTCGTTCGGAAAGACGCCTCATTGAGGAAATCCGGGTCA